>NZ_CEVCIF010000022.1:0-57092 GCF_982245605.1 Coprobacter fastidiosus
GGGAGATTCCGAAAAATAGAAGTCCCTTTCGCTGTCTAAGAAAACGTTCGTTTAAATAGACAACAAAAGGGACGGATTGATAATTTTTCTATGTCGCTTAATAATATCTATTTAATATGAAATCAGATTCTAAAAAGAGAGAGGATTTTTTTATTTGATTAAACGAACGTCTAATCAGACACATTTCCACCTCTCGTATCTAATTTTCATATCAGATATTATTACAACTAACACGTCACAAATATATTCTATTTTATCAGCTTTTTATTGTACATGTCGTTCAAAAAATAGAAAATTTCGTTCAATTTGACGGATAAATTAAAAGCGGACAAAAGATAAGTCCGCTTTTAATGAGAGTTTTAGCTGATTTCTGGAATACTGTTTAATAAATCAATCTTTCCGTCATCGATTAATTTGAGAATAAGTTCTCCGAATAGAGAATTTTGCCAAGCAAACCATGAACGGGTATAATCGGATGGATTATCTTTATGAAAAGATTCGTGCATAAATCCGGTATTTGCATCGGTCTTTAGCAATTGAATGATACATTCTTTTATTTCTTTATCGTCTCGGCTTGTAAAAGCTTTCATCATAATGCTCATAGGCCAGATCATATTATATCCGATATGCGGTCCTCCGATTCCTTCACCGGCTTTACCTTTGAAAAAATATGGATTATCTTCGCTCCATACAAACCTGCGTGTATTTTGGTAGATCGGGTCTTTTATATCGACATCTCCCAAATAAGCCATTGCCAACAAACTGGGGACATTCGCATCGTCCATAAGTAGCTGGTTACCGAAACCATCCACTTCGAAAGCGTATATTTTTCCGTATTTGGGATGTTTATGAACGGCATATTTCTTTAAAGCGTCACTAACCTCTTTTGCCAGATCTTTACATTGATCTGCCAGTTGTTTCTCTCCGTTTACTTTTTCAAGTATTTCTGCCGCTTTTTTTAATGAGGTTACCGCGAAAAAGTTAGAAGGCACGAGGAATAAGAATGTCGTTGCGTCATCTGAAGGACGAAAAGCCGAAGCGATCAGTCCGACCGGTTTTACCGGATGTCCGTATCCTCCGTTGAGCATCGTATCGGAAGCTCTTTCGGTTTTTCTCATGAATGAGTACGGACCGAGTCCGTTTTTCCGCTGTTGTTCTTTGAATGTTTGTAAAATAGAAGTAACGGCTTTAACCCATTTATCATCAAAAACAGATGTATCTCCTGTTACTTTCCAGTATTCGTATGCCAATCGTATCGGATAGCATAGAGAATCTATCTCCCATTTGCGTTCATGTAACTCCGGTTTCATTTTTGTATTGTCGCTCATCCAATACCCTCCTGTAGGCCCATCGTTAAAAGCATTGGCATAAGGATCGAAGAGAATACATTTAATTTGTCGTCGGATTACACCTTTCAGCATCTTTTGCAGCTTTTTGTCTTGTTGGGCGAATCGAAGATAAGGCCATACTTGAGCACCGGAGTCTCTCAACCACATGGCATGTATGTCGCCGGTATATACAAAGGTGTCGTCTTCTCCATCCTGAGTTCTGTAATGTATAGTCGTGTCGAGCGTATTTGGCAGGCAGTTAGAGAACATCCATGCCAGTTTTTTGTTTTTCAGCATTTTACTGACTCTGTCGATTTCGTTATCTACGGTTTGTGAAACGAACAATCGGGAATCCGGACGTTTAGATTGATATACCGTTGTGTTATCTTGTACGGCATACGCAGGGGATTCGGCTTGAACTTCAGATAAATAAAATGTCGACAAGAATAAGCTTAAACCCAATATTTTTTTTGTTTTTATCATAATGTTATTTTTAGAGTGTTTATAAATTCGATGGCTTATCGGTCATAACGAATCGTATTGTTTCGGCATTGATTAAATCAAAATAGTTGATGAATGGTCGGTTCAACTGTTTGTTGTCAATAAATATTTCACGAATATATTTATTCTTTTCCGAAAGATTTTCCGCTTTTATCGTTAATGTTTTATTTTTCCCGTTTACGTTCAAAGTTATCCGGGTTTCAGGGAACTGCGGCGCTCCTATCGCAAACTCATTGCTTCCGGGTGTTACAGGATAGAATCCCATAACTGAGAAAATATACCATGCCGACATTTGTCCGCAGTCATCATTCCCATTTACTCCGTCGGGGGTATTACGATAATTGATACGGGTATGTTTGCGTATTAATTCTTGTGTTTTCCAAGGCTGTCCGCAATAATTATATAAATAAATATAGTGATGTCCCGGTTCATTATCGTGACGGTAGTGGTCTTCATTGAAGTTTCGGTCGAGTTTCGCTACAAACGCATCTTTTCCGCCCATCATTTCGATCATTCCGGGAATATCTTGAAGAACACAAAACAGATAAGTCCATTTTGATCCTTCGGTAAATCCGTGTCGGTTATGATCATCCAGATCGATCCATTCTCCGTTATATTTGCGGGGGAGCATAAACCCTTTTTCTGTATTATAGATGTTTTTGTAGTTTTGAGACCATTGCATGAGGGATTTATAATCATCCATTTTACCCATTTCTTTTGCTACTTGTGCGATACACCAATCATCGTAAGCATATTCTAATGTACGAGATACCGATTCGGCTGTTTTATCGTCGGGTACATATCCGATTGTGTGATAAAAACTGGCACCTGCTCTTGCCTCGAAAGAGGTCCATCGGTCGCGGTCTCCATAGCGCCTTTGTGTATCGCAGTCTGGTGGAACCATAGCGTTTTTTCGCATAGCTTCATAAGCCAGATCGGTATCATAATTACGTATTCCTTTCATATATGCGTCTGCAATAAGGGCATCGGCATGTGTTCCTATCATAATGTTCGTATATGAAGGATTCGGCCACATTGGCATCCATCCGCCTTCTTTATACATTTGCAGAAGTCCGGTAATCCAATTGCCTGTCAATTCGGGTTCCAGCAATGTCATAAGCGGATGAAATGCACGAAATGTATCCCATAGCGAATAGTCATTGTAGGAAATTCCTTCGTGTACTTTGTCATCGAAAGCACTGTAATATTTACCATATTCCGAAAATTCACGAGGAAATAAGTAACAATGGTATAATGCAGTGTAGAAAATACTTTTATCATTATCTTCGATGCCGGAGACTTCTATCTTCGAAAGTTTATCGTTCCAAGCCTGTTTTGTCATTTGGCAAAGCCGATCGAAATCCCAGTCGGGTAACTCTTTCTCCATGTTGATACGGGCTTGTTCTAAACTGATAAACGATGTAGAAATTTGTGCTAAGACTTGTTCCTTATTAGCGGTGGCAAATTCTACGTATGCACCCATTCGAGTTCCGGTTTGTTCTGTTTTCCCTTTAAAAATCTCAGATTCGCTCCATGTTCCGAAATTTTGTATTTTTTTGTTGAAGCGAATGATAAAATAGCCTTTGAAATTCGGTAGTTCAGGACCGATTTGCGCAGCCTGCCGATCGGGATTATAGCCGACAATTTCGTTTTTATCAGGGTCGATTTTGATCCATCCTTTTATTTTTTGCAGTCGTGGTCCGTAATCATTGCACCAATCATTGAGTTTTGGATTCAGATTGATTCCTTGTATGATCAGACGGGCATTATTACTTTTAGGAAATGTAAAACGGAATAAAGCACAGCGACTTGCAGCGCTTATTTCGGCCTTGATATTCTTTTTATTTTCTGAAGGCAGGTTTATAGAATAGTAATAAGGTGTTGCTTTTTCCTGCTTATGGTCGAAAATTATCTGTCTATCTTCTGGCAATACTTTTATTTTTTCTCCTATTTGCGGCATCAAAGAGACGTAGCCGTAATCTCCCATCCATACGGTCGGTTGGTGGGATGCCAAAAATCCCATGATAGATTTATCATCATAAACGTAAGCCATGGTCCCCATTTTGTTTTCGCGGGTTTGCGGCATAAATTTAGTCATGGCGAAAGGTGTGCCGACAAATGGAGATGTTCCGCCTTCTCCTTTCAGTGCAGTTCCAATCATCGGATTGACATAATCAACTGCACTTTTCTTTCCTGAGCAAAAGAAAGAAACCGATAGCGAAAGCAGAATAAGGAAAGATGTCTTCTTCATGTTGTTGTGTTTGATTATTAATATTGAGAATTTCAGTTTTTCAAGATCCATTCACATTGGTCTGTTATGGTTTCTTTATCGAATGTCCCGGTTACGCGGATTTTATTTTTCCCGGGTTGTAATCGGATGTTTTTCCAGATAAAGATATTGTGATCTCCTCTATTTCCAGCATATTTCATCCCGTTTACGTATAGAGTGATATCTGAACAGTTCGAGTATATTTTTATATCGGTTTCCGGTTCTGTCCGTTCGATATGACGTTTGCTCGTAATATGTAGGACCGGTTTTTCCGACCAGTTTGCTTTATAAAAATAAAATGCATCTTTCGGAGTCTTTCGGTCGTATGTAACTAATCCTTTGTCATTCATACCATAAGTATCTCCTTCTTTCCGTCCGCCGCTGGCGAAGTCGAACATGTTCCAAACAAAAGAACCCCAAACGAAGTCTCTTTTATCGATTTCTTTATAATTCCCTTCATGAACGATCGCTTGCCATTCTTCGGGATGAAAATCCCCTTCACATTTCGGAGCTTTCTTCATTCGCTGTTGATGATGCTTGATGCTTGCTCCAGCTCCGTATTCACTGATGCAAACGCCTCTTTTTTCATCTTTTTTCCAATCGATCGATGGTCCCATTGTCTCAGGTTCTGCCCAATACCACCCCGGATAGGTATTGAATGCCATAATATCGGTAATTTTATTTTCGGGACGTCCTTCAATGTTAGCCGCTGCTACGGTAAGGCGGGTAGGATCTTCTTTGTGTGCGAGATCGTTCAGCTCTGCAACCAGTTTTTCCGGATTCCCTTTTGCCAATTCGTTGAAAAGACTCCAGCAGAATATCGAAGGGTGATTGAAGTTTTGGCGAATGAGTTCGGTCAATTGTTGTTTCAGATTTTCTTCAAATGCAGTCGATTCAGTTCCATTTCCTATAAAAGGTATTTCGGCCCAAACCAACAAACCTTCTTTATCACATAGAGAATAAAAGTAATCGGAGTGGGGATAATGTGCAAGTCTTACTCCGTTTGCTCCTATTTCTTTGATGAGTTGCATATCTTCTTGGTGATCTTTTTCACTGATTGCCCAGCCTTTTCCGGGTCGGTCTTGATGGCGGTTTACCCCTCTTATCTGGTAAGATTTCCCGTTCAGGAAAAATCCTTTTTGGGGATCGACCTTAAAATAACGTAGTCCTGTATACACCGATAAGGTATCAATGACTTTTTTCCCTTGTAGTAACTCACAGAAGAAACGATATTGGTTTGGAGCCGCTTTCCCGTTCCATAAAATAGGGTTGTCTAAATATATTCTTTGATCGATAGCTACCGTGTTTTCCGAAGCTCTGATTTCTTCGTTCTCTGAGGTTGTTACGAGTTTACCGGTCGGATCGAAAACAGACGTGCGGAGTCGCAGTTTTTTATTCCCGGATATATCCCCATCGATTTTTGTGGTAATATCTATGGTTGCTTTATGATCCTGTATTTCTGTCTGTTTTATATAAATCCCCGATGAGGCGTAATCAAGCGGTGTTATACATGTTTGAGGAAGAATGAGAAGAGATACGGGACGATATATGCCTCCGAATATAGTAAAATCTCCGGATAGAGGTGCTATATCGGGGTTGAGAATATTATTGGCCTTAACGATCAGCTCGTTGTCTTTCTTTTTAAGATATGGGGTGATTTCGAAGCAGAAGGCATTGAAAGCCCCTTTGTGATTACCGAGATATTGCCCGTTCAGGAATACATCTGCTTCTTGGCTGACCGCTTCGAATCTGAGGAATACACGTTTTTTTTTCGTGTTTTTAGGCAAATCGAAGTTATATCGATAGGTTCCTTTGCCTCGATAATAATCTGCCGTTGTCCCGTCTTGTGCATTCCAGCTATGTGGGACGGTTACATGTTCGACTTGAGATGAAATCTCGGTGTCGCCTTTAAAAAATTGCCACTCTCCCGATAGGGAAATCCGATCTCTGAGTTGAGCGGATGATTGAATAATTAAAAATGTAAATAAGAATAAAGATAACCTGTATTTAAGCATGATATTCAATATTTAAATTATATTACAAATATAGAGTGAATCGATAAGTGTTCTTGTAATAGGAGTGTCAATTTTTGAAAGATTTGTTTCATTTATACCGTAATGAGGCGTTTGAGATATTGTAATTTCGACCAGATTGTTATTTTTTGGAATATATGTTTGTTTTTTTATATATACATTTGCAAAAAGCAAAATTTATGAATACCATGAAGAGGTATCTTTTAGGAATAATTGGTTTGTTAAGTCTGATTACCTTGCAGGCTCAGGATTATTCGTTTAAATATTATTTTACCATCATAAACGGTCATGATGGCCTTTCACAGACCGATATTAAAGCTATATTACAAGATAGCGAAGGCTTTATGTGGTTTGGAACCCGGAATAAATTGAACCGATTCGATGGAAATTCCATTCAGGTATTTGATTGTTACGATTCTGTAGCTAACAAACGAAACAATAATATTTCGTCGCTTTATGAAGATAAAAATAAACATCTTTGGATAGGTACGGATAAGGGAATCTTTATTTTCAATCCGGTTTATGAGACTTTTACTTTTGTCAATGACTCGACAAAGAGCGGAATAAAAATGAAAGATTGGGTGTCGGATATAAGGGAAGATGCCGACGGAAATATCTGGATTGTTTTACCTAATCAAGGTTTATTCCGCTATGATAGTGACGGGTTGGTGCATTATCCTTTCGGAGATCCTAAACTTCCCGATCAAGGTAATCCTCAATGTCTCTGTGTAGATCGAAGCGGACGATTATGGGTAGGGACAAATGGTAAGGGTGTTTACCTTTATAATAGGGAGAATGACAAATTTACCCAATATCTGGGTGATAATTCCGGTGAAACCTTGTTCGGAGAGAATATTTACAAAATGTGTGATTACGGTGATGAGTTGGTAATCGGAATACATGAAGGAAAGTTGAGAAAACTGAATAAGCGAAAAAATACTTTGACAGACGTCAATGCTCCTGAAGTACATTATAAGATTATTCGTGATGTAGCTTGTTTTGACGATGAATTATGGGTGGGAACTCAGTCGGGCGTTTATGTTATTAACGAATTGAAAAACAAAATATCACATATCTATAATGATCCGATGTGCTCTTATTCATTATCTGATAATCAGATCGGACGAATTTATCGGGACAGAGAAAACGGTATATGGATCGGGACTAATTTGGGGGGAGTGAATTACTGTCCTCAAAGAGGAATAGAGTTTACAAGACATATACCTTTGAGTAGACCCTATACGATCAGTAGCAAACGAGTGAGAGAGCTTGTGGAAGATGAAGAAGGAAATATATGGGTCGGTACAGAAGATGCCGGCATCAATATTTATGATCCTCATACCGGTGTATTTAAGAAAATAGGAAGGGATGTAGGACCTAAATCGGTTTGTGAGAAGTCATTGGCTCTTTTGGCCGATAAAAATTATATATGGGCGGGATCTTTTAAGAATGGTCTTGATATGATCGATCGGAGAAATTTCTCAGTCCGTCATTATTCCGGAGAACAGTTGGGATTGAATGAAGCCAGTATATATGCTTTATGTGAAGACCGTAAAGGTAAAATCTGGATCGGTAATGCTTGGGGGGTATATGTCGGAGATAAAAAAACTATGACCTTTACCCGACTACCTCAATTCGGACTGAGCTATATATTCGACATAATAGAAGATTCTGACGGATATATTTGGGTAGCGACAATGGGAAATGGCGTTTATAAATATAATCCTGAGGATAGAAAAATCAAGCATTATATGCATCGTGAAGGAGATGATGTAAGTTTGAGTTCTAATTCTGTTAGCAATATTAAGGAGACTTCTTCCGGAGAAATTTGGTTTTCTACAGATCGGGGAGGGGTATGTCGATATAATAAGACAGAAGATAATTTTACGACATTTTCTGAAAAACAAGGATTGCCTGACGATACAGCGTATAAGATATTGGAAGATAAAAATCGTAATTTATGGTTCGGGACTAATAAAGGATTGGTAAAGTTTGATCCCGAAACAGGGCAGAGTGAAGTGTTTACTACCGATAACGGCTTGCCGGGAGACCAGTTTAATTATAAATCGGCATTTGTGAGTTCGTCGGGGATATTCTATTTTGGAAGTTCTGAAGGTTTGATTTCTTTTGATCCTTATCAGATGCAAAAAAATAGTTGTATACCTTCGGTTTTTATTACGAAGTTATTGATCGGGAATAAGGAGGTTACACCACGTTCAGAAAATTCACCTTTGCAAAAAAGCATCTTATATACCGACAAGATAACGTTGAATTATGATCAGGCGAGTATCGGTTTTGAGTTTGTGACATTGAGTTATGTGTCTCCGTCGGCTAATGTGTATGCCTATAAAATGGATAATATCGATGATGATTGGGTATATACACGTGATAATCATAATGTTTCTTATGCGAATATTCCTCCGGGAAAATACACTTTCCGGGTAAAAGGAGCTAATAATGACGGATTGTGGAATGAGAGCGGAGCTGTAGTGGAAATAACGGTTTTACCTCCTTGGTGGAAAAGCCCGTTGGCGTATGTTATCTATTGTATTTTGGCTGTGTTGATATTTTATTTATGGTTCCGTTGGTATAAGAGTAGGAGTGAAATAAAATCAGCAGAAAAACAGCAGTTGTTTGAAAGTGAAAAAGAGAAAGAACTATATAGTTCAAAAATCGATTTTTTTACACATATTGCTCACGAGATACGTACACCGGTAACTTTGATTAACGGACCGTTGGAATCGATGTTGGAAATGAATATTACCGATCCCGAAATAAAAAAGAATCTTCAGATAATGAGCCGGAATACTTCGGAACTGTTGGCGTTGATCAATCAGTTACTGGATTTTAGAAAAATGGACGGTAATCAAATGCAGATGAATTTTGTATCTCTGAATGTCGTGGATATATTGAAAGATGAGTATCAACGCTTTGAAGCAATGGCTTTATCGGAAAATCGGCATATGGAACTTATTTTACCGGAATTCGATATTTATGTTTTGGCAGACCGTAGTTCTCTTATAAAGATTTTGAATAATTTATTTTCGAATGCAATCCGGTATTCGGATGATAAGATTATAATAAAAGTTGAACCGGGAGAACCTGATTTTAAAATTGTTTTTTTGAATGACGGACAATTAGTACCTGCTGAGTTGAGAGAAAAGATTTTCGATCCGTTTTATCAAATGAAAAAGGATGCGAATGCTCTTTCGAGTTCGGGTATCGGTTTATCGTTAGCCAGATCTTTGAGTGAGCTTCATCATGGCTCTCTTATTCTTGAAGAACGGGATGGGATGAATTGTTTTGTACTGAGACTTCCTGTGGCGCAAAATGTAGAAAAGAGTGATACATTATCTTTGAATGAAGACTTTTTGCCGGAAGATAGTGTCATAGATGATGAAAAGCAAAACACAGAAGTAGTTCTCATCGTGGAAGATAACGTAGAATTGCTTCATTTTATGGTGGATAAATTGAAGCAACAATTTATCGTAGAACAGGCTCAGAATGGTGTCGAGGCTTTAAAAATATTAGAAGAGAAAAATATTGATCTTGTTGTTTCCGATATAATAATGCCTGAAATGGACGGATTTGAACTTTGTCGGAATATTAAATCTAATATCGAGTTCTGTCATATTCCTGTCGTTTTGCTCACGGCTAAAAATGATTTGGATAGTAAGATCGAAGGGTTGAAGATGGGTGCTGATGTATATATAGAGAAGCCTTTTTCTTTCCAGTATTTATTGGCTCAGTTGACGTCTTTGTTCGATAATAGGAAGAGGGAGAAAGAAGCATTTATGAGAAAACCTTTCTTGCCGGTTACTTCTATGGGAATGAGTAAAGCCGATGAGGAGCTGATGAATAAGTTGATCGGTATTATAGAAGATAATATAACAGATCCGAATTTTGGGGTAGAGCGATTATCCGAAATAGTTTTTATGAGTCGTTCGAGTCTTCATCGTAAAATTAAAGTTATTGCCGGAACTTCTCCGGCCGATTTTATCCGGTTGATCCGTCTTAAAAAAGCAACGGAACTGATCATTGATGGACGCCATAGAATAGGTGAAATATGTTTCCTTGTCGGAATTAATTCTCCGTCGTATTTTATAAAATTATTTCAAAAACAGTTCGGTATGACACCAAAAGAGTTTGAAAAACAGCAGCGGCAATCTTCTTAGCCGTAGCGTAATTATTAGACACATGTAATCTTAAAAATATGAAAAATTTTTGTTTGTTATTAGCATGCCTATGTGTATGCTCGGTTTTCTCGTGCTATGCTCAAAGTATTATGCCGGGAAAAGAGTGGAAAGATACGGATGGAAATCCGATAAATGCGCATGGTGGAGGTGTCTTGTATCATGACGGGACATATTATTGGTATGGGGAGTATAAGGGTGAGCATACATATCGCTCTCCCGGTGTTGATTGGGATTGTTACAGGACCGAAGCTGGCGGTGTCTCATGTTATTCTTCGAAAGATTTATATAATTGGAAATTCGAAGGCATTGTATTGGAACCGGATACACTTAATCCTCATTCCGACATCCATCCATCCATGGTTATAGAACGTCCGAAAGTCATATATAATGATGAAACCGGAAAATTCGTTATGTGGATGCATATAGACAGTTATAATTATTGGAAGGCAGCGGCTGGTGTTGCTGTTAGTGATTCTCCTACCGGAAAATTTACATATTTAAGATCTATGCATCCTAATGGACAGATCAGTAGGGATATGACCTTATTTAAAGATGATGATGGGAAGGCATATCATATTTATTCGTCAGAAGGAAATGCAACTCTTTATATTAGTTTGTTGACTGATGATTACTTAGATCATTCAGGGACTTATACGAGAAATTTCCCGAATAAGTTTAGAGAAGCTCCGGCCATATTTAAGAGAAATGGTAAATACTATATGGTTACTTCTGGTTGTACAGGATGGGATCCTAACGAGGCGGAGTATGCTGTGGCTGAATCGATATTAGGGCCGTGGAAAGCTGTCGAAAATCCTTGTCGGGGGAAAGATGCCGATAAAACTTTTTACGGACAAAGCACTTTCATTTTGCCGGTAAACGGAAAGAAAGATGGCTATATAATGATGTTTGACAAGTGGAATAAAACAAATTTGATCGATTCGAGATATATTTGGTTACCAATCGTTTTTGAAGGTGAAAATCTCACGATTCCATGGATGGAGACTTGGAATTTAGACAATATTGGTTGCCGTTTTGTCGGTGAAAACCGAAAGTAGGATTTAATCTTCTATATATTGGATTGGGAGTCTGTCTAAAATTTCCGATAAGAAAATTTAGACAGACTTTAAGCACTTAAAAATAGTTGTAGGGGTAAAGTATAGCTTTATTAATTCGAGATTTCTATTTATTGAACGATTTGTGCTATAAAAAAAGATAATGAATAAGTATCTTTATCGTGATAATTTTATTCTATGTCAATAATAAACTAACATCATGAAAAATAGGTTGATAAAGGAAATTTTGCTATGGGGCGGAATTTTTTGTAGCCATATGCTGTTACAAGCTCAGGTTGCGGGAGATGTTGCGAATGTGAAATTTGAAGAAGTGGAGAATCCTGTCCCTAAACAGGCTGCTGTAGGCGGCAATAAAGGAACGAATCCTGCCGGTTGTTTTTATCATGCAACATATACCGGAAGTGCATGGGGAGATTATAATAATGACGGGTATTTAGATCTTTTTTATAGTGACAAGAACGAGCATATCCATGCATCGAAAATCCAGTCTAATTTTTATAAGAACAACGGGGACGGTACATTTACCCGACTTGAGTCTCCTTTTGAGGGTACGGCATTTTCTTGTCCGGTATGGTTTGATATGAATAATGACGGTTTGTTGGATCTTCTTCTTCCGGGTTTGAATGATTGGAATTATGCCTGGTTGGATGGGGATACTCAATTTGATCAAATAAAGACTCATTTGTATATCAATCGGGGAATAGCTTCTGACGGGACAGTTACTTTTGAGGAAATTCCTGAATCGGAGACGGGGATATTACCGATATATAATGGTAAAACCGGAGGTAAGGGGCATAATTGGGTTTCAGTCGGCGACTATAATAATGACGGGTATGTCGATATTATTATGACCGGTTTCGATGATTGTGCACGTCCTGATTCGGAACATCCTGAGGATGCCGTAAGGGTTGTTTATTTGTATAAAAATATAAATGGAGAGCGTTTTGAGTTACAATCATCTCCGTTGAAAGGCGGAGGTGCGTTTCATGGAGAGACAGACGGTAGTGTTTGTTTTTCTGATTTGGACGGTGACGGATGGTTGGATATTATGTCTTCAGGATACGGTCTTTCTCGAAATTCGGAATTGCATATTTATTGGAACAATGGAAACGGAACATTTACAGAAAGTGACCAGACCTTCTTGGGGGTAAATGATTCTTCATGCGGAATTTGCGATTTGAATAACGACGGTTTGCCCGATCTTGTAGTTCCTGGATATTATTTTAATACTAAAACCAAGCAGTTTTATTTTTATAAAAATCTCGGTGATCGAAAATTTGAAAAAGTCGATGTGGCAATTTTGGAAGGGATCGATGGCGGACAATTATCTTTCGGGGATGTAAATCAGGATGGTCTGACCGATATTTTGGTCGGAGGACATGGTGCGGAGCATGAACACACGACTTGGTTGTATATCAATCAAGGAGACTTTGATTTTGCTGTATATGGAGCACATTACGATGATCCGTTCGGTAAAAAAGGACATTTCAGCCGGATAACACATGGAAGTCACCATCTGATCGACTATGATAACGACGGATTTTTAGATGCTTGGTTGATGGGTTGGTCTAATGGAGAGTGTTCGAATGGTTGTGAAGCGAAGTTGTGGAAAAATATAGCTTCGACAAAAGGTGTAAAATCCAATGAAGCTCCTGCTGTTCCTGCAAATCTTGTTGCCTCTTTTGATAAAAGTACGGATGTAGCTACGTTTACATGGAGTGCACCGACAGATGATGTGACTCCGTCTGCAGCATTACGATATAATTTTTATCTTCGTGAAAAGGGTTCTGATAAAATATTTATGACTGTCCCGGCAGATCTTCAGACCGGATTTGTGCGGGTGGGAAAAATATCGGGCGAGCTTATCCGATGCTCTTATCAGATGAATATTAAAGCTGCGGGAGAATATGAGTGGGGAGTACAGGCTATCGATAACGGAAATAAAGGCGGAATGTTTGCATTATCTACATTAAAAGTAGAGGAGGTGAGCGGGATAGATGCCATTTCTGAAAATGACGATATTCGAATATGGAATTCCGGTTCATCATTATATTATGCGATTAAGGATGCCGGAGAATTAACTCTTTTCAATGCTAATGGCGGAATCGTTTCTCAAAAACGAGTTTTTCAATCCGGTAATTTTGAGTTACCTGGAAAGGGTATCTATATCGTTATGATCAGAACTGCCTCTTCTGTAAAAAGACAGAAAATCAGTTTTACCTAAAGTAAGTTTATTATTTTGTGTATTTCCTTTTATAAATAGAAGGAAATACTCTTGATGCGATTATTTCTTATGCGATAATCGTTGGGGAATATAATAATACCAAAACAATAATCATTTTATCAAATGAGAAAAATTTGTCAGATATTTTTTATGCTTTTATTTGTTTCGTTTATCGGACAAATGAGAGCCCAACAAACCGTGAATATAGGAGAGACGCCTTGGAAATTCTCTAAAGTGATTCGGCAGGAAAGTAATCTTGTGTCAGGTCTTACTGTCCTTTCTGGAACTGATGTAGTTTCTGGAATAAACGATGGAAAATTCGATACCGGAGCAGGAAAACCTCTTGTCGGGAAAAATTATTTTGTGGATTTATTAGAAAAGAAACCGATTGAAAGAATAAAATTAGTATTCAATGGCGACTCGGTACGCTATGTCGCTTGTCTGGTAGAAGTAAGCGATGATAATAATAATTGGCGGATATTGTCTGACGGACTTTCTGCACAAGAATGCGAATTGCATAAAGAAAATATTTTTACAGAGGCGATCAATAATACGATAGGTAATGTTGCCGTAGTTACGAGAACTTTATTTTCTGTTCCGGTTTCCGGCTCTTACCGTTATGTGCGTTTTACCGTTACAAAATGTCTTTCTTCTGATCAAAAAGATTTGTCTGCCGAAATAGGAGAGCTTTTGGTTCATCCGGTCAGTCGCAATATTTGGTCGGAAAATGAGTTGACCGGTATTGCCTTTGACGATAGCGAATGGGAAACTGTAGGCTTGCCTCACTGTTTCAATGAACGTGACACCTATCTGAATGCAACTACCGGAGAACGTTGTTGGCGGGGAGAAGCATGGTATAGAAAGAAAATATTTTTTAAAGAAAAAGATAGAGACAAAAAAATATTTCTTGAATTTAAAAGTGTGAATATCGGTGCAATCGTTTATGTCAACGGTCACGCTATTCGAGGAGACTTCAAGGCTAAACAACCCGGACCGGTCACTCATGTGGGAAGTTTTATGCCTTTTGTCGTGGATATTACAGATTATATAAAATGGAACGAAGAAAATCAGATTGCCGTCAGAGTCTCTAATTCTAAAGGTACGTTTTTTGCATGGCCGGGATTTGGTGAAAATGAAGGCTTCGGTCAAGCAATGGGTGGAATAGCCGCATCGGTTTATTTGCATAAAAAGAATAAGGTGCATATCCCGTATAACAGCTATACTCCGTTAAAAAAATGGGGCACTTATTTCGGTACTGTATCGGCAAACCCTCAGAAAGCTGTCATGCGTTTTCAGACTAATGTAGAAAATGCTACGGATGAAGAACAGTCTGTTGAGTTGCGTACTAAACTTATAGATAAGAAAGGTCGTACGGTTTTGTCTTTTTCGGATGTCGAGGAAATTGCTCCGGGGCAAACTCGCTTATTTGACCGTACCGGTTCTGTAGAAAACCCTCATTTGTGGTATCCTGTGGGATGTTCGGGCGAGCCGTATCTATATACGGTTTCCAATCAGGTATATGTAAACGGGAAGTTGACCGATACCAAAAACGAGCGGTGTGGAATACGGGAGATTACTTGGGATGAAGATTATTGTTATGTTAACGGAGAGAAATGTATATTGCGGGGATTCGGGAATAGAAATACTTATCCGGGTTTGGGTTCTGCCGTACCGGTATCTTTGCAGTGGCAGGATATAGCCTATATTGCTAAATGTGGAGGAAATGCCTACCGTGTAGGGCATCAGCCTCCCTTTGCCGAGATATTCGAGGCGTGCGATGTTTACGGAGTTCTCGTAATTTTAAATACAGGAGATAATGAGTGGGCGTTGAGAGATGAACCGTCTCTTTCTTACAAGTGGGAATGTGACCGGGATGTGATGATTGCTTATCGGAGTCATCCTTCGGTTGCCGTTTGGGAATCGAACAACGGCTTGCCTTATGAAGGAGAGAAGTACTACCCTTCTTATACTCTTGAACAGGTGAGAAGATGGGATTATATCCAACCTCGTATCGTGTCTAATCGTGATGGATTTCCTCCGAAATGGAATAAGGAAGATCCCATTTTGATCGGATATACTAATCGTTATGAAAAAATGAAAGGTTATCCTTCGTACAATTCTGAAGTTTATGGAACCAATTGGAGCGGAAACCCGAGCTGGTGTATTGCCCGCTTTGATTATGATAACGAGAAAAGATTTTCGCAGTATTATGTCGAAAATTATCTTCAGGATTTGGATAATAAGGCTTGTGGTTGGATCGATTGGATGCTGGCCGAGACGTATGGCGAAGGTTATACGATATATTTGAACGGGAAACGCAATCAAAAAAGTTTAGGTTCATGTGCAATGGACGGTAATCGTTTTCCGAAGTTGAAATATCGTATTTATCAGAATGCGCTTTGGATACCCTATTCCCAAAAACCGGGAGTCGCTTTGCAGAGCCATTGGAATTATTCCGGTATTCAAGATGTCGATGCATGGAGTAACTGTCCGTATGTAGAGTTGTTTATTAACGACAAATCTTATGGAATCGTTGAGCCGGATTCCCGAACACGCAGGTGTACGTGGAAAGACATTCAGTGGGTTCCCGGAGTTGTCAAAGCTGTCGGATTGGATGCCGATAAGAAACCTGTATGTTCTGAAAAAATAGAATCGTCAGGTGAGCCCTATGCAATAGAGGTAACGATAGAGAAACCGATGCCTAAACCGGACGGTGAACAGTTTGTTCTGCGTGCAAATGCTTCCGATGCGTTTATCGTAACGGCCAAGATTGTCGATAAAGAGGGACGGTGGTGTCCGAGAGCCGATAATCTGCTCAATTTCGAAGTTGAGGGAGAAGGCGTTTATAAAGGATCTTATAATTTCTATGTAACAGAAAATAAGGAACTTTCTTATCATGCACCCGGTGACACCGAATTGCAGGCGGAAGGCGGATTGATGAGAGTTGCCGTGCGTACGACTTTCGATCCGGGAAAAATAAAGGTGAAAGTTAAATCGGAAGGTTTGGTTGCTGGAGAGGCTTCTGTCCGTTCAAGAAAAGTAAAATTGTAATAGCCTGTCTAAAATTTAAAAATAATTTTGTTTTAACAATATATAATCGCCTTGCAGAAAGAATTTGATTTTTTTCTGCAGGGTAGTTATATGATAATGGAATTGTATGAATAAGTATTTGTTTTTATTGTTCTTTTTGTGTGTATCTGTGTCGATGCAAGCAAAAATTTCTTTGCCTGCTTATTTTACAGACAATATGATAGTTCAGCAAAAGAGTATGCTTACTATTTCCGGTGTATCTGCAGCCGGAAAAGAGGTTGTCGTGAAAGTCGGATGGAATTCTAAAGATTTTCGGGTTACATCCGGTACGGATGGAAAATTCGAAGTTCAAGTTCCGACACCTAAAGCCGGAGGTCCGTATACGATTACGATCGATGACGGAGAACCTCTTTTCTTGCAAAACGTATTGGTCGGTGAGGTCTGGCTCTGTTCCAGACAGTCGAATATGGAAATGCCGGTTGCCGGTTGGGGGAAAGTGATGAATTATGAAAAAGAGATTGCAGAGGCGATTTATCCTTCTATCCGTTTGTTACAGGTTAAAAAGGTAATCTCTCATGTCCCTTCTGAAAAATTAGAGATAAATGGTGATGGTTGGAAAGAATGTTCGCCTTCAAGTGTGGAGAATTTTTCAGCGGTCGCTTATTTTTATGCTCGTAATCTATGGGAAAAATTGAAAGTTCCTGTCGGAGTTATTGATTGTACATGGGGCGGTACTCCTGCCGAAGCGTGGACGAGTCTTTCAGCGTTGAAGCATGTATGGGGTTTTGAAGAGGATGCTGCCCGTATAGAACAATGTCGTGCCGACAGAGAATTGTTGATGGCGAAATATCAGGATGATATGACCGATTGGGAAAAACGTTTGAATGACTGTGACCCGGGAATGAAAAATAATGTTCCTTGCTGGACTTCCGATGAACAATCGGGTGACGACTGGAAACAGATGAATTTACCCGGAGCTTGGGAACATAACGGACTTCCTGATTTTGACGGTTCGGTATGGTTTCAGAAAGTTGTAGATATACCTTCTGAATGGGAAGGAAAGACTTTGACGTTGAATTTGGGAAAGATAGACGATAAAGATATTACCTATTTTAATGGTAAAGAAATTGCCAGAGGAGACGGTTATTATGTAAAACGTACTTACTCAGTCCCGGCAGAATTAGTAAAATCGGGAAAGGGCATTATTACGGTGAAGGTTCAAGATCAGAGTGGTACCGGTGGAATTTGCGGCTCTCCGGAAGAATTGTCGATAGATGCGGGTAATGATAAAATATCGCTGGCAGGAATGTGGAATTATCGTGTTGGAGTACCGTTGTCTCAACAGCCTCAAGTTCCCTTTTCTCCGGATAGTCAGAATTATCCTTCTGTGCTTTATAATGCAATGGTGTATCCTCTTCGGAATTTTCCTATAAAAGGAGCTATTTGGTATCAGGGCGAGGCAAATGTAGAAAGAGCAGTTCAGTATACCCCGTTATTTCAATCGATGATTACCGATTGGCGTAATTTGTGGAAGAATGATTTCCCGTTTTATTTTGTGCAATTAGCAAATTTTTTGAACATGCAGGAGGTACAACCGAATTCTACATGGGCGCACCTTCGGGAAGCCCAGGCGAATGCTCTGCATCTTGAAAAAACGGGAATGGTCGTTACGATCGATATAGGTGAAGCGTATGATATTCATCCTAAAAACAAGCAAGAAGTAGGGGCGCGTTTAGCACGTTTAGCACTTGCCGATACATATGGAAAGGGGAAATATGATATCCCGATGTACAAGAGTTTTAAGATCGAGAAAGGAGCTGTTATTTTATCATTTAATCAAGATATAATAATAAAAGGAGAAACTCCTACCGGTTTTGCAATGGCCGGACCCGATATGAAATTTTACCCTGCTCATGCTATAGTGAAAGGGGATATAATTACGGTTACTTCTCCGGATGTGACAGTGCCTATTGCAGTGCGTTATGGGTGGGCCGATAATCCTCCGTGTAATTTGTACGGGGAAAACGGATTACCTCTTACCCCTTTCCGAACGGATTCATTTGAGTAATTTTTTTATTTTCTGCATTTTATTCTTTGATTAAAGAGGGTAAAATGCAGAAAATTGCTATTTATTGAACGCTTTGTGTTATATAAAAAAGATTCGAGTTATTAAATTTGCTATTGATAATTTTTCTATAACATAAAAAACTAACATCATGAAAAAAACTTTACTCGCAAATTTTTTCGGGTGGCGTTATCTTCAATCAAAAGAACAACCTGTCCTTTTGCCCGAAGATGTGTCGTGCAGAACGATCGATCCTATCCCTAAATGAAAATCTGTATTAAATAAGTGTGCATTTTTGCCCGTAGTCGATGTTTTGACTTACTATAGTCATATATGGGGTTGGAATGTCCATTGACACAAAATGTCCGTTAGGGAATATTCTTTTCTTTTTGTACTTATAAAGGTATCAAGGGTGTGATGTTTTTATAAGAATAAAGTATTGTATGCTAAATTTTAATCGAATTAAATCAATAATCAATTTTCTTATCATGAAAAAAAGTACATTTTTTACAGGGTTGTTGACCCTGATGTTTTCTACTTCAGCGATAGCGCAAGATCTGACTATCGAAGCTGCGGATTTTATTATCGAAGAGAGCGGTACGCTGGATAAACTCACGGGATGTATTCAAAGTACAAGTGAGTCTACTCGCATTTGTTTAGGTGAAGTCGATTTTGGGGAGAACGGAGATAAGTATGCTGCTGCCGGAATTGTTTTTGCTAATGGTTGGAGTACAGATGGCTGGGCGGTTTTACATGCCGGTCAGGATTATGAATCTTCGAAGCCTTTTACTCAAATGACTATAGATGAAACCAATGGTTATCAAATTTACTATACGTTTGCCGATTCGATGGCCTATCTTAAAGGACCGAATCATGATGGGGTATTCGAAGGTATTGCTATACCGGGTACGCAGTATGTCAAGCCGATAGGGAAACAGAAAGTATGGCTTACTTTTGTTGCCGGTAACGGGAATATCCGTTCTGTAAAATTCTTTGAAAATCAGTTGTCTCCGGAGGATTTTGTTCAGGAAGGGGATGGTCGTCCCGGTTGGTGGGGCGCTCCGGTTTTGCGTTTTCCGTCAGAAAGATCGGGATATAGCGATATATCGGTAAAGAAATTATCGACAGAATCAACTCCTGCAGTTCCTATGGGAGAAGACTCGGAATTTAAAGATGTCCGGATTAATGAAGAAAGCGGTGCTTGGGGTTGGCTTAAGGCCGGTTTTATTGCCGATTATGGAGATGTTGATTTCGGTAACGGTTATGACCAGGTAATTGTTTATGTAAAAAAAGATGCAGATCCCAGTGTATCGAGATTTCTTGAAGTTTATATCGATGAAGTAAAAGAAGAAAACATGATTGCTTCAATTTGGGCAGATTTGCACATGAAAGAATTCTATCCGATAGCTAAAAGTTTCAAGCCGATTACCGGAACGCATAAAGTATTGGTAAAATGGGCCGGTGAAGGACCGGATTTGTTGGCTGTGGAATTCAGTAAAGGTGCTAATTGGGATGAAGGACTGATTTGCGGTGTTCAGATTGTAGATCAATTGCCGTCGGAAAATGCGTTCCGTGTTAAATTTGAAGGCTGTGTGGAAGGTTCGGCCGAGCCTTGGGCATATGATGTTCTTGCCAATGGTCGTTATGAAAGTGCCGGTAATATCGGTTATACTAAAAACGGTACGGTTCTTTATTTGTATGATCCGAACTCTGATGATGCTTTAATAGACTTTGGTAATGGCGAATATAAAAGTATAGTAGTAGATCATGCTTGCGATAAAACTTGGTTGGGAGAACTGGAAGATGCAAGTTTCGATTTTTATGTTGATCTTGATCCGAGTATGCAATATACTAAAGATGATTGGGCTACTAATTTAGCATCTATTTTGGAAGGTCATGAACCGATTGCTCGTGTGAGAATCCAAGGCACTACTGCTTGGGGTATAAGAAAACATACTGCCGGAGCGATAACCGGAGATCTTAGCGGGAAACATGATCTTTATATTGTATATAACATTAAAAATGATGCTTCAGCGGGCGCTAATGTGTTCAATATCTATTTCGACAAAGAGGATATTACGGGAGTACAAAATATCTCTGCTGATGTAAAGGGTGTTGAAGTATATGCTTCGAATGGAAAGATTATGGTGAATACCGTAAATCCGGTGAAAGTAACGGTCTATACGTTAAGCGGAGCGGCTATGTACGAAACCGTAGCATCTTCGGGAACGAATACCTACGATGCGGCTTCAGGGTTCTATATCGTGAAAATAACGGATGAAAACGGAAATCTTGCAACTTATAAAGTTCTTGTAAAATAGGGTTTATAGGGATTTATTCGGTTTTGGAACTGTTTAATTGTTAATTGTTAGACAGTTCTAAAACTATTAATAGGCAAGTATAAAAGATGAAAGTTATATCCTTGGAACTTGAGTTTATAATTAATAATTCAATTTTTTTGTTATGAAAAAGAGAAATACATTTTTAGCAGGATTGCTGATTTTGATGTTTTCAGCTTCTGCGGTAGCTCAGGATTTGGTAATTCCGACCAATTCGGAAAGTGGTGTCGAAATTATGAAAGACGGAAAATTCGACCCGGTTACGATGAATATCGGGAATTGCAGTGAGAGTACCCAAGTTTATTTGGGCGAGGTGGATTTCGGTGAAAACGGAGATAAATATGCTGCTGCCGGTATTGTTTTTGCAAATGGATATTATATGGACGGTTGGGCAATATTGCATGCCGGTCAGGATTATGAAAGTTCGCTTCCGTTTACTCAAATTACACTTGATGAAACCGGAGGTTATCAGGCTGTTTATACATTTGCCGATTCGATGGCTTATCTTAAAGGTCCGAACCATGACGGTGTGTTCGAAGGAGCTCAAACGCAATATTACAAACCCACCGGAAAACAGAAAGTATATCTTACGTTTATCGGTGGATCGGGTAATATTTGGGCTGTAAATTTTTATGAAAATCCGATACCGGCAGATCGGTTTATTCAAGAAGGCGAACATGAATATTTGTGGGGACTTGCTTTGCGTACTCCGAATATGATACCCGGTTATGAGGAGGTATCTACCCGGCTTTTGGCTACGGAGTCGGTCCCTATGGTCCCAACAGGTGAAGAAGCCGGTGCAGAATCTCCTTTTTTCGATACTAAACTCGACGGAGATTCTTGGGGATGGACAAATGACGGGTTTATTGTCGATTATGGAATCATGGATTTTGGCAATGGCGATTATGATCAGATTATAGCTTATGTGAAGCGGAGTGCCGATGTTAATATTAATCTTTATGTAGAAATTTACTTGGATGAAGTTTCTGAGGATAATCTGTTAGCGAATATTTGGACAGGCCTTCAGATGACAAATACCACTCCGCTTGCCGCTAATATTAAGTCAGTCACAGGGGAACATAAGATTATTGCGAAATGGGTAGGCGGAGGCTTTAACTTGCAGAATATCGAATTTTCGAAAGGAAACCTTTGGACGGAATCGCTTAAGTGCGGAATAACGGTAGTCGATGAGTTGCCTTCGGATGATGCTTTTCATTGTACATTTGTAGGATGCCTTGAAGGTCAAGCTAATCCATGGTATTATGAAGTCCTTGCTAAAGGACAATATGAAAGTGCCGGTAATATCGGTTATACTAAAAATGGTACGGTTATCAATTTCTTTGATGCATCGGGTGACGGAGTGGACTTCGGTAATGGTGAATATAAGAGTATTGTCGTAAATCACGCTTCTGAAAGTAGTTGGTTAGGTCCTATCGATGAGGCTAATTTTGCATTTTATATCGATCTTGATCCCGATTTTACTATTATGAAAGAGACTTGGGATACTGATTTGGCGTCTATTTTGGAAGGTCACGAACCGATCGCTCGCGTAAGAATACAAGGTACCGGGAGTTGGGGTATCAAGAAGCATACTGCCGGAGAAATGTTGAGAGAGGTGACCGGAAAACATCAGTTGTATATGGTTTATAACATCTTGAACAGTAGTACTGCAGGAGCCAATGTGTTCGATATTTATTTGGATAAGAAAGAACTTTCAGGAGTATCGCAGAGTACCGCAGATGTAGAGGGTGTTGAAGTATATGCTTCGAATGGAAAGATTATGGTAAATACTGTAGATCCGGTGAAAGTAACGGTTTATACTTTGAGTGGATCGGCTATGTCCGAAACCGTAGCATCTTCAGGAGCAAATACATACGATGCTGCTTCAGGGTTCTATATCGTGAAAGTAACGGATAAAAACGGTGCTGTAGGGACATATAAGGTGCTTGTAAAATAGTTGTATATATACGGTTGGTCGTTAAGTTGATTTGCCCGGGATAAATGTTCATTGCTATTATCCCGGGCAAAATTATTCAAAGACGTTTTTAAATAGAAACTAAAAAAAATCGTTATTTTGGATACGGATAAAAATTTGTTTTTCAAGTATGAATTTGAATATTAAAAAGGTGTAAAATGCAAAAAATAAGAAAATGTATCGGAGCGATAGCGCTTTTGTTGCAAATTTCTTCCTTTGCCGTAGCTCAAATCAATTATCCTTTCAGGGATACGACATTGTCTCATCATGAAAGGATTAAGGATTTGCTTTCCCGCCTGAATGTCTCTGAAAAGATTTCTCTTTTGCGGGCAACATCTCCGGCTATTCCTCGCTTGGGAATCGATAAATATTATCATGGGAACGAAGCTTTGCACGGAGTTGTTCGTCCCGGGAAGTTTACGGTATTTCCTCAAGCTATAGGTCTTGCCAGTATGTGGAATCCTGATTTTTTGCAAGAAGTGTCGACGGCTATTTCGGATGAGGCAAGAGGACGTTGGAATGAATTGAATCAAGGTAAAGATCAGACGGCAGGTGCCAGTGACTTGTTGACGTTTTGGTCGCCGACGGTAAATATGGCACGAGACCCTCGTTGGGGACGTACGCCGGAAACATACGGAGAAGATCCCTTTTTAACCGGTACGCTGGGAACAGCATTTGTTCGGGGACTTCAAGGGAATGACCCTAAATATATTAAAGTAGTATCGACTCCGAAACATTTTGCCGCCAATAACGAAGAGCATAATAGAGCGAGTGGTAATGCTGTAATATCAGAACGTGATTTGCGGGAATATTATTTCCCGGCATTTGAAAAGTGTATTAAAGAGGGGCAGGCACAAAGTGTCATGTCGGCGTATAATGCAGTAAACGGAATTCCTTGTACGCTGAATAAGTGGTTGTTAACCGATGTATTACGGGATGACTGGGGGTTTGACGGCTATGTCGTTTCGGATTGCAGTGCTCCCGAGTATATTGTATCGCAACATCATTATGTCGATACTTATGAAGAAGCGGCCTCGTTATGTATAAAGGCCGGATTGGATCTGGAGTGTGGAGATAATGTCTATATCACTCCATTGTTGAATGCTTATAATCGGGGTATGGTAACCATGTCCGAGATCGATTCTGCTGCGTATCGTGTGTTGAGAGGTCGTATGCGGTTAGGGTTGTTCGATGATCCGAATGAGAATCCGTATAATAAAATATCTCCTTCGGTCGTCGGGTGTGAAAAGCATCGCGAATTGGCATTGGAAGCAGCCCGTCAAAGTTTGGTGTTATTGAAAAATGACAAGGATATGTTGCCGATACAGACCGATAATATAAAATCGATAGCTGTAGTCGGTATAAATGCTGCAAACTGTGAATTCGGGGATTATAGCGGAACGCCTGTGAATGCTCCTATCTCGGTTTTGGAAGGTATAAAAGCCCGTATAGGGGATCAGGTAGAGGTGAAATATGCTCCGTGGGTTTCTCCTGCATTGGAATATACCTTGATCGGTAAGTCTGCTTTTCCGAACGGGTTGAAAGTCGAATATTTCGATAATGCAAATCTTTCAGGAACTCCGAATACTCGTGTTGAAGACTATCTTCTTTTTGATCCCAAAAATCGTCCGCCTGATCCTTTAGTTCCCGGAAGTCCGATGTCGATTCGTTGGACGGGAGAACTGATTGCTCCTGCTACGGGTCAATATACGTTTGCGTTTACATCGGATGACGGATGTCGCCTGTATCTTAACGGAGAAAAATTGATCGATTCTTGGAGAGTCCGATCTGAGGAAACAGACTATGTGACCGTTTCGTTAGAAGAAGGGAAAACGTATGAATTGAAGGCTGAGTATTTCGATGATGGAGGAGAGGCGATTGCTAAATTGGCTTGGAAAACACCTGTTTCTAAAGCATTTGAATATAATCTGATCGGAAAGTCTGCTTTCCCTGACGGTTTGACTGTCGAGTATTTCGATAATATGGATTTATCGGGAACACCGAATACCGATACGGAAGAATCTATTTTTTTCGATCCGAAAAATCAGCCTTCCGATCCTTTAATTCCCAGAGGGAAAATGTCGATTCGTTGGACCGGAAATCTGGTTGCTCCGGAAACGGGACGTCATACGTTC
This sequence comes from Coprobacter fastidiosus, assembly GCF_982245605.1. Classification (NCBI taxonomy): domain Bacteria; kingdom Pseudomonadati; phylum Bacteroidota; class Bacteroidia; order Bacteroidales; family Barnesiellaceae; genus Coprobacter; species Coprobacter fastidiosus. The sequence continues at coordinate 25,169 of NZ_CEVCIF010000022.1, forward strand.
GCATTTACGTCTGACGATGGATGCCGATTATATCTTGACGGTAAAAAGTTGATCGATTCTTGGAAAATTCGTGCAGAAGAAACCGATTATGCAAGTGTTTATTTAGAAAAGGGCAAGGCGTATAAGTTGGTAGCCGAGTATTTCGATAATGATGGTGAAGCGATCGCAAAGTTGGCTTGGAGAACCCCAAGTACAGATTCTGAAAGTTTGCTCGATGCTTATGGAGATGCAGGAGAAATTATTCGGGGGAGCGATTTGACTATTGCGGTTTTGGGAATAGATCGCACTATAGAAAGGGAAGGCCAAGACCGGTCGACGATAGAATTGCCCGAAGACCAGCAAATATTTATTGAAGAGGCTTATAAAGCTAACCCGAATACAGTAGTCGTATTGGTTGCCGGCAGTTCTTTGGCTATTAACTGGATCGACCAAAATATTCCGGCAGTATTGGATGCTTGGTATCCCGGAGAGCAGGGCGGAACAGCAGTCGCTGAAGCTTTGTTCGGAGATTATAACCCGGGAGGGCGTCTTCCCTTGACATTCTATAATAGTTTGTCGGATCTTCCGGCTTTTGACGATTATAATGTAAGGAATAATCGTACTTATATGTATTTTGAAGGAAAACCTTTATATCCGTTCGGGTATGGATTGAGTTATACCGATTTTGCGTATCGAGGGTTGGATATAGCTCAAGATGAGGAAAATGTAACGGTTAAGTTCTTTGTATCGAATACGGGAAATTATGACGGTGATGAGGTCGCTCAAGTATATATTCAGTTCCCTGATCAAGGAACGATTTTGCCGTTGAAGCAGTTGAAAGGTTTTAAGCGTGTGCATATCTCCAAAGGGCAAGAGACGGAAATAACGGTGCGGATACCTAAGAAAGAATTGCGTTTATGGAGTGAGAGCAATTCTGAATTTTACACGCCTGAAGGAAATTATATATTTTTGGTAGGAGCATCATCCGAAGATATTCGTCTGCAGCAGGTCGTTCCTATTCGATATGTCAGTGCTCTTGATACGGAATCTCTTGAAGGAGTGCGGATTTTTTCTCGGGATCATCGTATCGTGGTGATTGCTGAAAATCCGGTAAGATTGGATATATATAATGTGGACGGGAAACTGGTTCATTCCGGGCAAAATATTTTTGGAAGGAATGAAGTTTCCGTACCGACAGGTAATTATGTCGTAAAAGTTACAGGTGAAAACGGGAAAAATTTCTCTCTTAAGATTACCGTGTCGTAGTTGAAAGCGATTAATTTGTAATAAGGCGTTTATCGTGTAGATAAATGCCTTATTTTTTCTATTTATTGACCGGTTTATGTTATTAAATTAATTCTTTATACGGTAATTTTGAAATGATAATTTTTCTAACGATTAAATTTTTTAATATCATGAAGCAGAATTCTTTTCGAACGTGCTTATTTATTTTACTTTGTTTCTTGTTGTTTTCGGGGACAATTTCTCAGGCAGCGGAGTGGGAGATGAAAAAAGGTCCTATGATGACTAAGTGGTCTGAGACGATAGACCCGAATAATATTTTGCCCGAATATCCGAGACCGCAAATGGTACGATCGGATTGGATGAATCTGAATGGAGTGTGGGACCTCAGAAAAGGTGTAATTGACGAGGCCTATTCGGCAGATTTCGATTATGATAAAAAGATATTGGTGCCGTTTCCTTTGGAATCGGCTATATCGGGAGTTATGGAAAAAAGCGACGAACAATGTTATTGGTATAGGAGAACTGTCGTGATTCCCGAATCGATGAAAGGAAAAAACATATTGCTCCATTTCGGTGCTGTCGATTGGAAAACGGTCGTTTATGTAAACGGAATTCAGGTAGGTACGCATACCGGAGGTTATGATCCTTTCTATTTTGATATTACTTCTGCCTTAAAAGATAGCGGAGAGCAGGAGATAGCTGTGTATATTTATGATAATACAGGTATGGAAGGACAGCCGACAGGGAAGCAATCCAGAAATCCTTCTATATGCTGGTACACGGCAGTGAGCGGTATTTGGCAGACTGTGTGGTTAGAGCCGGTGAATCCGGTGCATATAGCATCGTTTACAATGGAACCTAATTTAGATAAAAAGTGGTTGTCACTCATGATAAATCCGAGCGAGCCCGAGGGGGTTACTGTCAATGCGAAAATAAAAGATAAAGACGGAAATGTCGTTTCGACATTAGAAGGTGGAAATCCTGCCGGCATTATCCGCATGACGATCGAAGGGGAAGTACATCCATGGTCGGTAGAAGATCCTTATTTATATGATCTTGAAATTTCTCTGGTAAAGAACGGAAAAGAAACAGATGCTGTGAAAAGTTATTGCGGAATCCGTAAGATCGAGGTTAAAAAAGTCGGAGATATTCCTCGTATATTCTTGAATGATAAGCAGATTTTCCAGATGGGACCGCTTGATCAAGGATGGTGGCCTGACGGATTATATACTGCACCCAGTGATGAGGCATTATTATTCGATATCCGCACGATGAAAGACTTGGGTTTCAATATGGTGCGTAAGCATATCAAGACCGAGCCAGCTCGTTGGTATTATCATTGTGATAAAGAGGGAATTTTGGTTTGGCAGGACTTGCCGAGTCCGAATCTGCCCAAAGGTCATGAAGATTTTGCAAAAGCAAATTTTGAATCTGAATCAAAATCTATTATAGATGCTTTGAAAAATCATCCCAGCATTGTTCAGTGGATCGTTTTCAATGAAGGTTGGGGACAATTCGACACGGAACGTATGACCAATATAGTCGATACTAAGGTAAATTCATTGACTCCTGCACGGTTTGGAAAGCCTACTTTGATTTGTTGTGCGAGCGGATGGACTGATGCCGAAATCGGAGATATTATCGATACGCATAGTTATCCCGATCCTTCTTGTCCTTCTAATGCAAATCGGGCTGCGGTTTGCGGAGAATATGGCGGAATAACATTAAAAGTGCCGGGACATATTTGGCCGGGAGGAGATTTTCAATATACTACGGTAGAGACAGGTCGAGATTTCACGGCATTTTTTAATGGCTTGTGCGATAAAATAAAGGATTTTTATTATCAAGGATTGAATGCAGCGGTATATACCCAAATCTCGGATGTCGAAATTGAGAAAAACGGGGTTTTGACTTATGATCGCCGTGTTTTGAAGCCATACTCTCCTTATGGAGAATTGAAAGCAAAAATCGAGGAATGTGTAAATATGCCTCAGAATAACATAATTATTAAGCCTATACTTTCTACGGCAAAAGATCATAAATATACATGGCGTTACAATACAACGACCGATGTTCCCCGCCGTTGGTTTGCCAAAGAGTTTGATGACAGGGCTTGGGCAAAGGGACAGGCCGCTTTTGGTTTCGGTGTTCCTGAACCATCGACAAGTCTTGTTTCTACCGAATGGAAAACGAGCCAGATTTATATGCGTCGTTGGTTTTATCTTGGAGATATTACAGAGGAAGTGATTGATAAGTTGCGGTTTGTTTTATTCCATGACGATGATATAGAAATTTATATTAACGGGGTATGGGCTGCGACCAGAACCGGATGTGTCTTTAATTATGTACCGAAAGATATTTCGGAAGAAGCTAAGAATGCATTGAAACCGAATAGTTGGAATTTGATCGCTGTCGGTGGGAAACAGGGCGGTGGCCAGCAGATTATGGATGTCGGTATCTCAGCTTTTGTGACCGAGGATTTTGAGTATACCGAGAATTATGATGAACTGGAAAATCCGGAATATTCGGATATCCCTGTTCCCGGAACGGTAATAACCCCCAAATTTGAAAAAATAGTGCAACCTGTTCCGGCAGAACCGGTACAGTCGGGAAATGGGGCAGATGTTGCAGCAGGAGAATTTTATCATACATCGGACCGCTCGAATGTAGCTTGGGGGGATTTTGATAATGATGGAAAATTAGAACTTGTATATTCGGGGTATAATGAACATCTCTCTTCCTCGAAACAAGGTACTGCGTTACTGTATAAATATGCCGGGAATGATGAGTTTGAACGAAAAGATAGCCCTTTTGATATTTGTTATTATGCTTGTCCGGTATGGTTTGATTATAATAATGACGGATTGTTAGATCTTTTTGTTCCCGGTTTGAAGAATAAAGATTATGAAAATGATCTAAATGATGTAGCAGCCTTTTTATATGAGAATAAGGGTAAAGGACCGGATGGAAACTATGTTTTTGAAGAGGTGAATGTTGCCGATAAATCGGGAAATCGTATGGGGATTTATCCTATCTATAATGATACCGATGGGGGACGTTCTCGTCAATGGGTTTCGGTAGGTGATTATGATAAAGACGGTTACTTGGATATTGTTGTCACCGGAAGGGATGATTATGAAGATGCAGATGGCATGTTGGCGGAAGATGGAAATGTTCTGGTACATCACGACCGCCGCGCCGTATATTTGTATAAAAATGATAAAGGTAAACGTTTTATCCGGCAGGAAACTCCGCTTAACGGAACTGATCCGTTCTTAGGATTGGCGAGAGGGTCTGTTTACTTTGCCGATATGGATAATGACGGTTGGTTAGATATCGTGTCATCGGGATACGGTCCGAATGAAGGAAATTTGCATGTTTATTGGAATAATGGCGACGGCACTTTCAGTGAAACCGGACAACATTTTTACGGATCGTATGATTCTTCTTGCGCTTTGGGCGATTTGAATGCAGACGGATATATGGATATTGTCGTTACAGGTTATTCCCGAAATAAGGGAGGCGGAAGTGCAAAATCGTTCTTCGTATATAAAAATTGCGGAAATCGTAGTTTTGAAATGTTAAATGATGCTTTCTGTGGTTTTGAAGGTGTAGATGGTGCAACTCCTTCGCTAGGTGATGTCAATCATGACGGACTGCCGGATATTTTAGTCGGAGGACATGGGGCAGAACATGAGATTACGACTTGGTTATATTTGAATAAAGGCGATTTTTATTTTGAGTCTTATGGGGCTTATTATGATGATCCTTTCGGCAAATTAGGATCTTTTGACAGAATCAGTCATGGAAATAATCATTTGGTAGATTATGATAATGACGGTTATTTGGATGCTTGGAATATGGGATGGGCACAAGCCTCTGTATGTTCAAAAGCTTGTGCTACACAATTGTGGAAAAATAATTCGGGCAGTAAGGATATTGATTCTAATGCGGCTCCGTCAGCTCCGAAGAATTTGAGATATTCTTATGATAAGAATACAGGGATGGTAACCTTTACATGGGATGCTGCCACAGATGACGTGACTCCGGCATCGGCATTACAATATAATTTGTATTTGAGAAAGGCCGGTTCATCGGAATATTTTATGACAGTTCCGGCTGATCCAGCTACCGGATTTATTAAGGTGGCAGAAATTTCAGGTCAGATAATGACAACCTCTTATTCTATGTATGTTCCTGATGAGAATGTCGATTATGAGTGGGGGGTACAGGCTATCGATAATGGAAAAAGAGGCGGAAAGTTCGCTAAATCGGATTTTAATCCTACAACGACCGGTTTAAAAAAAAAAGAGGTTTCAGACGTTAACATCTATGCATCAGACGGAAAAGTCTGCTATAATGTAGGTGAAAAGAATGTTATTCTGAAAGTTACCGATGCAACGGCATCTCTTATTTCTGTTGTTTCGGTAAGTGGAAAAGGTATTCTTGAGAATTTGAACAAAGGAATTTATTTTATTTCTGTAATAGCGGATAAAGCTATTAAGGTGTTTAAAATAATTTTGTGATGTAAATGTGTTTTTCAGGTTTTCTAATAGGTGAAAATTAGGATTGGTTGTAGTGTGTGTAGAGGCTGTCATTTGGCAGCCTCTATTTTTTTATTATAGTCTGTTCGATATATTTTTTTCGGAACGTATCTCAAACATATTGAAAAATATTATGCTTTATTGGGGGATTTTCTCCTTTTAGAACCTGAATTTTGCTCGGGTCAGAAGTTTCTTTCGAGGATGCTTTATTGTTTTTTCAGGGATAAATAGCGGGCTATCGTGAAAACAACCAGACAGGAAGAAATCGCAAAAACGATCTGATAATATCTTTTTATCGGAAAACTCAGACAGATAAGATGTATGAAATATTTTGTAAAGATAAAGGACTTGAGATATGTGTGTTGCATATTTGAGAAAGAAAAACTAATATCTCAAACAATTAGTTTTTTAGTTACTCGTATTTTGTCTATTTTTTTATAACGGTTACTCCAATTGGATACAAAAAAGCTGCCTCAAAATAGGAAATGAGGCAGCTTTTTTCTTTTTATGGAAGTTTTTTTATTTGATTGAGTATATTCTTTAAATTAGTTATCCGCTGAAACTTCGATTACACGACTGTTAAGTTGCTGTGCGGTAAATAGATTTAATCCGACAGTCATTAAGAAATCTCCGGATAAAAGTTTCCCGTTATCCGGTAAGGAAGAGTTCATTCCCGGCATCAGATTGATTTCTTTTACACGGTACATTTTATTCGGATCTAATCCTTGCAGGCGTACAGGCAATGTTTTTTCGGCATAGCGGGGGTGTATATCGAATGCAAAAATTACGGCTTTATTGTTATCTTTGCTTGCATACATAGTTGAGGTATGATTCCCATCGTAAGGAGATACCAAACGATACATGTCTCCATCTAAAATAATGGGTTTTAATCGATTATAATTCTTTACTGCCAATTGACAATAGGATTTTTCATTTTCGTTCATATCCGTTAATTTTATGTCGAAGCCGAGTTTACACATCATGGCAACATCTGTCCGGAATTTTATGCTGCTATTTTTATTCCATGTGGTGACATGTGCACACATGACTTTTGACGGAAAAATTTGAGAGAATCCCCATTGAATGAATAGTCTTTCTATCGGATCGGTATTATCGCTTGCCCAGAATTCCGTAAAATATTGTAAAGCTTCATAATCCGATCGTCCTCCTCCTCCGGAACAAAGCATCATCGGCAGATCGGGATATTTGTTTTTTATTCGATCCAGTACGTTGTAGAGTCCTCGGACATAATCAATATATAAATGAGATTGCTTGTCCTTAAGATAAACAGAATAAATGTTGGTAATCGGACTGTTACAATCCCATTTGAAGAAAGCAATATCCGGGTATTTGGTCATTAAATTGTCGACTACATTAAAAACATGATCTTGTACTTTCGGATTACTTAAATCCAATACTAATTGATTACGGAAATAATATTCATCACGGTTAGGTAAATGGATAACCCAGTCTTTATGTTTTTCATATAGTTCGCTTTTGGGATTCACCATTTCCGGCTCGATCCATAAACCGAATTTAATTCCTTTTTTCTTTGCGGTTTCTGTCAAGTATCCGATACCGTTGGGAAGCTTGTCTGACGTTTCTTCCCAGTCGCCCAAACCTTGGTGATCGCTGCTACGCGGGTATTTATTAGCAAACCAACCATCATCGAGCAAAAACATATCTACACCCAATTCTACAGCGTCATCCATTAATTCTACGAGTTTTTCTTCATTGAAATCGAAGTATGTGGCTTCCCAGTTGTTCAATAAGGTCATACGGCTTTTTTCTCCGTCTTTGACCTGATATTTTCGTGCCCAGTCATGAAAATTTCGGCTGGCTTGACCTTTACCTGAAAAACTATAGGTGAAATAAAAATCCGGAGTACGGAAAATTTCGTTCGGTTTCAAGCTATATTCTGATGCGTACGGATTGATTCCCGATATGACACGTAATTCATTTTTATTATCTATTTCGAATGTAAAGCGGAAATTTCCGGTCCATCCTAATGTGCCGACCAGTATTTCTCCTTGGTTTTCTTCTGCTTTCCCGTCTAAAGAGAGCTGGAAGAAAGGAGAGCAAAACATGTTGGAGCGAGATCCTAATTTGGAATCGAGTATTTTTTTACCGAATTCCAGAGGTTGTTCTTTCATGTGTACTTCACTTGCCCAATCTCCTGAAAATTCAGTCAGGAAATATCTATTTCGATTCAAGTGCAGCATTGAAGACGCATATTTGTGTAGCTTTACCGGTTTCTTTTCTTGATGACTGATTTCTGTAAATGTTTTAATCAGGTTCTCTTTTTGATAAGTTATATAGTGCAGTTTTACCGTGACGGGATATTTATCGTCTTGCAAGGTGATAATTGTTTCATTTACGCCCGGTGAAAGTTGTTTTTCGGTATGGGATATATATTTTAGTAGTAAAGAAGGATTTCCGTCATTATGAACTACATGAATTGCCGGCTCGAAGTAGTCTTCCATGCCGTGTGTAAGATAAGCTTCTGTGCCTTGTGGCAAATAGGCAATATCGGATGTATGAAGTAACTTCTTTCCCAGATAACTTTGGTAGAGACGATTGTTCTCTCCGACTTTATAAATTAAGTCTATGTCGTCCGTACTGATTTTGATTACTTGTTTGCTTTCGGCTTTTGTCATACATGATATGCATAGAAAGCATATCAAAAAGAATATTTTCTCTTTCATCGTATTTTGTTAGGAGGTTAAAGTTTATATTACAAAAATACGCAAAGAATAGCGTACACTAAGGTGTAAATGTGTCATAAAATAAGAAATTTGGAGCGTATTTCTCATTTTAATTGTTTTGGGAAGAAATTGTTCCGAAATTTTTGCAGTTATAGAGATGTTCCTTTATAAATATAGGCTTTGTTCATAGGAGATATGCTTCCGTTCAAATTTAATTGTTTGCTGTTGAAATTCGGAGAAATAATTGCTGTTGCAGAGTTATTTGTCGGGTGTAAAGTCAATTCGACTCTGGCAGAAATACCTGTTCCGTTTGCATAAAATTCATAACGGGTGAAACCCTTTTTGTCCGTTCTCATTTTAACGGTCGAGATATGTCCTTCTACCGTAATGCCTCCTAAACCGTTATATCCTATATATGGAATATCAAATGCTATTTGTATGACTACCCGATTTTTATTTAGGGAAATAAAATTGGTTACAGAACTTACAGATGTACTGATTCCGTTATTAAAAATGATTTGGTTCGTGTTGAAAACAAAAGTGCTGTCTTTTAATGCCGCAAGAGCTTGAGCATGATATTTCATGTCGGTGGAATCGGGAGTATTGTATTTGCGATTTTTCTTTTGGGTTATTTTTTCACTCGAATGCAATTGGGATGCCATTCCGATTCCCATTAGAAAGCAAACTATAATTGTTATTATATTTTTCATATCGATAGAATTATCGGGTTTTATTAGAAGAACAGGTTTTTATGTATGAATGTTTGCTATCCAATGAAGTTTATTTTATTTAGATAATAATTAGGAAGAAAGGTTTAATGATATGATGGAAAAGATGAATAAACAGGTTATCAACATACTGCTTTCAAATTGTTGATAACCTGTTTATATAAATTATTTTGTATTGAGCAACAATCGTTTAAATGGTATGAATGAGGCGGGTATTTCGATACTTTTTTTCTTCCCATGCATGAATTTTAAAAGGGTATCCGGAATATTAACAGGGGTGTTGATAACTCCTTCCACTGTTTCCAAGAATTTGGCAGGGTGTGCTGTTTCCAGGAAAATACCGGTTTCTCCATTTTCTAACTTTTCTGTTAAAGCACGATAGCCGCAAGTTCCGTGAGGATCGAGTAGGTAATTATACTTTTTATATACTTCACTAAGAGTTTCGCGTATCTGATCATCTGTATAACTGACTCCGCTTATTTCTTTACAGATAGCTTCATGGGAATTTTCGTATAGATCCAATATCCTGGCGAAATTGCTGGGATTACCGACATCCATGGCATTGGCTATCGTCGGTATAGAAGGACGAGGTTCATATTTACCGGTAATGAGATATTGTAAGAATATGTCGTTCCGATTGTTTGCTGCAATAAATCGTTTAACCGGAAGCCCCATTCTTTTAGCGAATAATCCGGCTGTTATATTTCCGAAATTACCGCTGGGAACACAGAAGACAACATCTTTGTTTTTTTCTATGCGGGCTAATTGTGCATAAGCATAGAAATAGTAAAAAGATTGCGGTAGAAAGCGGGCAACGTTAATAGAATTGGCTGATGTCAGCAATAGGGCCTTATTCAATTCTTTATCCATAAATGCCTCTTTCACAAGGGATTGACAATCATCGAATGTCCCATCGACTTCTAAAGCCGTGATGTTCTGGCCGAGTGTCGTAAACTGTTTTTCTTGTATTTCACTGACTTTTCCTTTGGGATACAAGACAAATACTCGTATGCCGGGGACTCCTAAGAATCCGTTTGCTACGGCACTGCCCGTATCTCCGGATGTGGCGACTAAAACATTAACCTCTTTTTCTCCTTTTTTGCGAATGAAATGCCCTAATAGGCGTGCCATAAAACGTCCTCCGACGTCTTTAAATGCTAATGTCGGTCCGTGAAACAGTTCTAAACTGTATATATTGTCATGAACGTGAACAAGAGGAGTATCGAAATTCAGTGTATCATAAACAATTTCCTTTAATATGTCGGCTTCGACATCTTCTCCGAAGAAAGCTTCTGCTACGATAAATGACATCTCTTGAAAAGTCATTTCTCCGATATTGTGATAAAAAGCATCGGGCAGCCTTTTTATAGTTTCTGGCATAAAAAGACCTTTGTCGGAGGCTAACCCTTTGATTACCGCTTCCTCTAAAGTTGCTTTAGCCGCCTGTTTGTTTGTGCTGTAATAATACATTTGATCAATCTTTTTTGAATAATTCTTTAATAAATTCATCTTGACTCAGTAGCCCGTAATATCCTTCCTCGACACTGAATTCATCGTATGTCTGTACATTGTCGGGTTCTTTTCCCGGTTTGTAAATTATAAAAGGAACTGGGGCTGCGGTGTGGGTGCGAATGCGACATGGGGTAGGATGATCTGGCAATAGAGCGATAGTCAAGGGTTCATCCATTTCTTGAGAAGCTTCTACCAGTCGCTTTAAAACCCGATGATCTAAAAACTCTACAGTCTTTTTCTTTAGTAAGGCGTTTCCCTCATGTCCGGCTTCGTCACTGGCTTCGATATGCAGATATACAAAATCATTGTCTTTCAAAGCTTCTATGGCAGCTTCGGTTTTTCCCTCGTAGTTTGTATCATATAATCCGGTAGCCCCTTCTACATCAATAGATCTCAATCCGGCGTAAATACCTATGCCTTTGATCAGATCGACTGCTGAAATAACTACTCCGTTACGCAAGCCGTATTGCTGTGTTATAGGTTTCATTTGCGGTTTGTAGCCCGGTGACCACGGCCATATACTGTTAGCCATATCTTTACCTTCGGCTTTTCTTTTCAGATTTACCGGATGATTACATAATAGTTCTTGGGATTTGACGATAAGCTCGTTCAACCGGTCTGCCGTTTTCTGAGCTTCCGGGACAAGAGCTTTTATCATCACTTCGTTTGCCGGAGTTCCGGGAACGTCATGCGGAGGTGTACATTTTAATCGTTTGTCTCCGCCTTTTAATTTAAGGAGATGTCGGTATGAAACTCCCGGGAAAAAATTCACATCATTTCCTCCCAGCTCTTTTTGTAGATAATCGATCAATTCAGATGCTTCTTCATTGGAAATGTGTCCGGCCGAGTGATTCTTGATAATTCCGTTTTCTATACAGATCAGATTACAGCGCATAGCCATCTCTCCCGGTTCAATGTCTACTCCCATACTGGCAGCTTCTAAAGAACCTCTTCCTTCGAAGACTTTATATAGATCATATCCGAGAACCGACATGTTTGCGATTTCACTTCCCGGTTCGAATCCTTCGGGGACAGTATTTAAGCGACCGCACCTTCCATGTGAAGCGAGCCAGTCCATAATTGGAGTGTCGGCAGCTTGGAGAGGTGTTTTATTTCCCAATTCGGCGATTGGCTCATCAGCCATTCCGTCGCCTAATACGATTATATACTTCATAATAATATTTTTTACTAACGAATGTTGGCAATGCTGATAATATCGGCAAATACACCGGCTGCCGTTACCATAGCCCCAGCACCGTATCCTTTGATAACCATCGGATATTCTTTGTAACGATCGGTTGTGATTAATATTACGTTATTGCTTCCTTCTAATTGATAAAAAGGATGTTTGCTGTCGACTTCCTGTAACCCGACTTCGACTTTTCCTCCATCTAAAGTTGCGACAAAACGGTATCTCTTATTTTCGGAAACCAGCTTTTTACGTCGTTCTTCAAATTCTTCGTCGAGTTTAGGAATTTGTTTCCAGAAGTCATCCAGAGAGCCCTGAAAATATTCTTCGGGGATGAACAGTTTTTTTACAACATCGCTTTGTTCTACCCGATATCCTGCTTCTCTTGCCAAAATGACAAGCTTTCGTACCACATCCTGTCCGTTTAAGTCGAGTCGGGGGTCAGGTTCGCTGTAACCTGATTCCTGAGCCAGCCGAATAGCTTTACTTAAAGGTATATCTTCACTTAAAACGTTGAAGATAAAGTTTAATGTTCCGGAAACTACTGCTTCGATTTTCAGAATTTTATCCCCGCTATTGATCAGGTTATTGATTGTATTGATAATCGGTAATCCTGCTCCGACATTCGTTTCGAACAAAAACTTGACGTCCCGTTTGCGTGCTATTCTTTTCAGTTCCGCATAGTTGTCATAAGCCGATGAAGCGGCGATTTTATTAGCCGCAACGACAGAAACATTATGATTAAGAAGATCTTTATAAATTCCTGCTATTTCATTGCTGGCAGTACAATCGACAAAAACCGAGTTGAATATGTTCATTTGAATGATACCGTCCCGTATGGCTGCCGGACTGGCCGACAGCGGAGATGCCTTGAGTTCTTCTTCATAATGGTCGAGAGAAATGCCTTCCCGGCGGAACAGGCATTTTTTTGAATTCGCCAATCCGACAATATTCAGTCGGAGCGATTTGTCTTTGAGCAGGTTGGGCTGTTGCTTGCGTATTTGTTCTAACAAGTCTTTTCCTACTAATCCTATACCGGTGATAAATAGATTGAGAACTTGTACGTTAGACAAGAAAAACGAGTCATGAATTACGTTTAGAGCTTTTCTCAAACTGTTTAGTTCTATTACAAAAGAAATATTTGTTTCCGAAGCTCCTTGCGCACATGCGATGACATTGATACCGTTACGTCCTAAAGTGTTGAAGAGTTTCCCGGCAATACCCGGAGTGTGTTTCATATTTTCACCTACAATGGCTACTGTGGCGAGATCTTTCTCTGCACTGATTTCGCTGATCTCACCCATTTCAATTTCTTGAGCAAACTCTTCGGTGAGAACTTTTACCGCCAAATCTGCATCTGCATTTTTTACAGCGAAAGAAGTGTTATTCTCAGAGGATGCCTGAGATACGAGAAATACGCTTACTCCTGATTTGGCAAGGGCCTTGAATATACGGTAGTTAATACCAATAACACCTACCATTCCAAGTCCGGTAACGGTAATTAAGCAGGTATCGTTGATCGACGATATTCCTTTAATTGCCTTTCCTTCGCCTGATGCGGAATCTTGAGTTATTAATGTTCCCTGAGCTTCCGGGTTGAAAGTGTTTTTAATAACGATAGGTATATTTTTATGGTAGACCGGATAAATGGTCGGAGGATAAATAACTTTTGCCCCGAAATTACATAATTCCATCGCTTCGATAAACGACAGGTGTTCTATAACATAAGTGTTGCTGATAACTCGGGGATCGGCGGTCATGAACCCATCGACATCCGTCCATATTTCCAGACGCGATGCTCCTAATGCCGCTGCGAGGATCGCTGCAGTGTAATCTGAACCACCTCTGCCGAGATTGGTTACATCGTTATTTTTTTTATCGGAAGAGATAAACCCCGGAACTAAGGCGACTTTCGGCAGTTCTTTGAATGTTTTCCTAACCAGTTCATTTGTTAGATCAAAATCAACTATATTTTTGTTGAACTGGACTTCTGTTTTAATAAATTCCCGTGAATCATAATGTACGGCATCGTTAATCACTCGGCTGACAATCACAGATGATATCCGTTCTCCGTAACTGACTATGGTATTTTGGGTTTTGGCAGATAAGTCTTTGATAAGCGATACTCCCCGAAATATATTACCGAGCTCGTCTAATAATTCGTTTACGATTTGGAGCACTTCTTGTTTACGTTTTTCCGGAACGATCCCGTCGATAACGTTATGATGCCTGTGGATAATTTCTTTAAAATGAGTTAGATATTCACTATCTCCAGTTCCTGCTAAACGAGCGGTCTCTATCAGTTTATCGGTAATACCACCTAAAGCGGATACTACTACTATTACCGGTTCATCACAGGCTTCTACTATTTTCTTTACGTTTTTGATGCTTTCTACGGAACCTACGGATGTTCCTCCGAATTTTAATACTTTCATCAGTTGTAAATATATCTTTTTTATTTTTTGTCCGGCACAATGTATCTTTTCTGTTTTTATACAGAAAAGCGGTATTGATTAACGGAACAAGGTCAAATTTATAAATTTATTTTCAATGGAATCGGTTCATATAATCGGTATTTATGAACCAAAAGGATGGATATGACAACTTAAACCCCCTAAGGGGTGGTTGTTGTAATAGTAGTATATATAAAACAATATTGCAGGAACTGTTTCATTCTATCTCTGCTTCAATTTATTTTGACAGTGCAATATTACGCAAATTTTCTTTATCTACCTACATATTTTTTATTTTTATTCTGTCAAGATAGAAATTTGATATGGAATGTGTTTTTGAAATTACAAGTTATTATTTTTACTTTATCCTTTGGGTAAATTCTCTTATTGTTGTTTGGTTTGATCCGGCTTCCGATGCGGATCTTCTTTTAATTCAGGGTAGCTGATGCGTGTATGATACATTGTTTTCAATTTCTCGATAAATACGTTTTTTATAGTTTCTACATCTCTGAAGCTTAAAGGTGTATTCTTGAAAAGACCATCTGCAATCTGACTATCTATAATATTGTTTACCAATTTTGAAATCGACTCTTCGGTATATTCTTTCAAACTGCGGGAAGCTGCTTCGACAGCATCCGCCATCATCAATATGCCTGTTTCTTTAGTAAAAGGATTCGGTCCAGGATAAGTAAACGAGTCTTCGTTGATTTTGAAATCCGGAAATTCGTTTTTATATGAATTATAAAAATATTTGGTTTTACTTTTTCCGTGATGTGTGCTGATAAAATCTTTGATGGCTTGAGGAAGCATCAGTTTGTCTGCCATTTTGATCCCGTCTTTCACATGTTGTATGATAATTTGGGCACTTTGTTCGTATGAGAGATTATGATGAGGATTTACTCCAGATTGATTTTCTGTAAAGAATGCCGGATTTGCAAGTTTTCCTATATCATGGTATAAAGCGCCGGTTCTTACCAATTGAGCATTTGCCCCTATTTTGTTCGCTGCTTCGGCCGCCAAATTTGAAATCTGCATGGAGTGTTGGAATGTTCCGGGACAGATTTCAGAGAGTTGCCTGAGTACCGGAGAATTAATGTCGGACAATTCTACTAAGGTAACGTTAGAAATGAAACCGAATGTCTTTTCGAGCAAATAAATCAGAAGGTATGCAAATAGCAGTAATACTCCGTTTATACCAAAATAAAGGAACATGTTCGGATTGAGTTTACTCCAATCCCCTTCGGTAAGTAATGTATAACCTACATAACTTACACAGTAAGCTATGAATACGAGTATAGCACAACGCACCAATTGAGATCTTTTTACTAATTCGCTGAGACTGTCTATTGCTGTCATACCCACTATGATTTGCAAGAATATGAATTCTAATGGGAACGGTGCTGCGAATGCGCATAATAGGACAGTGACCAGATGCGCATATAATGCTGTTCGCGAATCGAGGAATGTAACGACTGTGAGCGGTAACATGGCAAACGGGACGAGATATATGCCTTGTAGTCTGGTTTGCGTCATCATGTATGCTGCCAAGGTTACACATACGATCATCAACATCAGGAATCCCAAACTTCTTATATCTTTGAAAATCCGGGAACGGAAAAGAGCTAAAAATAGATAAAAGAAAGTGAACAGACAGGTAATAACGATAGCTTGTCCGATCAGAGTCGTCTCTCTCCTGTCCATATTGATTTTTTTCTTGAGGGTTACCGTTTCCAATGATTTTAAAATCTGATAGGTATGAGGAGAGACGATTTCGCCCCGGTCAATAATTCTTTCACCGGCTTGTACGATACCGGAGGATGCCGATATCCGTTGTAAAAGCTCGTATCTTATTTTTTTTGTCGTAGTACTATCGAAAACCATGTTCTCGACTAAGTAGGTATTGAGATTGCAGGTGCGTAAAAGGTCTTTGCTTGCCTCGTCCGGAAGGCTATTTATAATCTGCTCGTAAGCAGTACGAGGTGAACGTAACTGACTGACCTGATATTCACGGGCAATATTGTTATTGAGTATGCGGATGTTCTCGATATGTTCTTTTTGTAGCTTATCATATTCTCCGGATGAAATGATCCCTTGTTTATATATATTGTCTAAAGCGGTTATCGTATAGTTATAAAGATGATGAGGTAATCGGTCTTTCAAGTCGTTTTTGTACGCTTGTTGAAATTTTGCTATCTGTTGTTTCCCGATCGATGCGTTTTCGACATAGAAAGGTTGAAATTGTTGTAGAATGCTGTCTTGTTCTTTTTTTATCTGTTCTTGACTTTTGTAAATAGGAAAGTCGAAAGAAGCTGTTAATAACCCGTATTTCCAGGGTTTTCCTTCTTGGAAATGATAACGGAATTTCTCTTCGCGAGGAAAGAAATATATTGTCAGAAAAAGCGCTGCAACAAAAAACAAGATTTGAAATATAAGCGTTTTACCAAAAAATGATTTTACAGTTTCCCGTTTCATATTCTGCAATGATTATATGTTTTTAACTCGAACAGCCGACTTGACTTCCTTGACTTTTTTTATATTGTTACATAGTTTCTCTATATCTTGCACGTCATGTACCATGATGCCTAATTTACCTGTAAATAGTCCGTCGTTACTTTCGATGGACAAGTTCCGGATGTTGATTGCCAGATCTTCCGAAATGACTTTAGTAATGTGATTAAGAACCCCGACCCCGTCGATTCCTTTAATTTCGATTGTTGCGGGGAAAGATTCGTCGATACGTTCGTCCCATTGTGTAGAAACAAGTCGCGGACCAAAACTGCTTTTTAGCTTCATGGCGATAGGGCATGAGCGTTTGTGTACGACAACCGTTTCGTCTTCATTGATATATCCTAATACGTCATCTCCGGGAATAGGACAGCAACAAGGAGCGATGGTATAGTTCTTTTCTTTTCCGTCGTCTCGTAAAATATAAGTTGCTTTCCGGTCTATTTTCCGGTCTGGAGCTGCAACCGATTCTGGTTTTACGGGAACGGGTGCAGATTTGTTATTCCCCCCGAACGGCATCTTCAAGTATTTCATAAATACGTTTTGACTCTTATTTTTAAAGAGTTTCTTAACCGATTCGTCTAAGGAGATATTGTTGCTTCCGAGTTGATAAAACAGTTCTTCTTTTTTGTCTATACCGAAGTGGTTCAATATTTTATCGACTATACTTAAGTCGTTTTTGGCTAATCCGTTTTCTTCAAGGAAATTATTGAAAATATTTTCTCCTTTGGCTGCAATTTGTTTTTTGTCTTTTCGCAAAGCTGCTTGTAATCGGGTTTTTGCCTTTGCCGTAGTAATGAAATGTATCCACTCTTCTTTTGGAGTTTGGGTTTTGGACGTCAGTATTTCCACTTGATCTCCACTCTGGAGTTTTTGGGATAGAGGCACCAACTTGTGATTTACCTTTGCTGCAATACAATGGTAACCCATATCAGAGTGCAATGTAAATGCAAAATCGAGAGCTGTGGCATCTTTAGGAAGTGTTTTCAATTCCCCTTTGGGAGTAAATACAAAAATTTCCGATGCAAACAGGTTTAATTTTATCGTGTCCAAAAAATCGAGAGCATTCGGCTCTGGGTTTTCGAGAATCTCCTTAATCGTTTTTAGCCAAATGTCCAGTTCCGATTCTTCATCTGTATTTCCTACTTTATATTTCCAATGTGCAGCGAATCCTCTTTCTGCTATTTCGTCCATTTTCCGGCTTCGTATCTGCACTTCTGTCCAGTTACCGTCAGGACCCATGACTGTGACGTGCAATGCCCGGTAGCCATTTGCCTTGGGACGACTCACCCAATCGCGGATGCGTTCCGGATGTACTTTGTAAATGTCGGTTATAATGGAATATATGTTCCAACACTCTTTTTTTTCGTCTTCTTCCCGTTCCGGATCAAAAATAATACGTACGGCAAAAAGATCATATACCTCTTCGAACGGGATATTCTTGGTTTGCATTTTATTCCAGATCGAATAGACTGATTTTACACGGGCTTTCATCTCAAATTTTACACCCATTTCGTGTAATTTTTCTGTAATAGGAGCTGAAAAATCCTCGTAAGCAGCTTGACGTTTTATTTCGCTGTCCGCGATTTTCTGACTGATCTCTTTATACGCATCCGGATGTTCGTATTTAAAACTGAGATCTTCCAGTTCTGTTTTGATTGCAAATAACCCCAACCGGTGGGCAAGCGGTGCATAAATATAGAGTGTTTCTCCGGCAATTTTATATTGTTTACTGGGTGCCATAGATCCTAATGTCCGCATATTGTGCAAACGGTCTGCCATTTTTATCAAAATGACCCGAATATCTTCGGACATTGTCAATAACAGTTTTCTGAAATTCTCTGCTTGAGCAGAAGCCTGGTCACCGAAAATCCCTCCGGAAATTTTCGTCAGTCCCGCTACGATCATGGCAATCTTTTTCCCGAACAGATTTTCTATATCTTCTACCGTATATTCCGTGTCTTCTACGACATCATGGAGAAGAGCCGAACAAATAGATGTAGAACCTAATCCTATTTCTTGACACACGATGCGCGCTACGGCAATCGGATGCAGTATATACGGTTCGCCTGAACGTCGTCGAATTCCTTGATGAGCATCTTTGGCAAATCGGAATGCCCGTTCGATAATATCCACCTTTTTTCGGTGGTTCGAATGCAAATAGTCTGTCAATAATGCTTGAAACTCCTGCTCTATTAGATTATCTTCCTGTATTTCTATATTATTACTGGACTCCCCCATATTTTTTAAAGCTCTTTTATCATTAATGGCAAACTTAAAAAAAATAATCCATATTATTTCTTCTTTGACACAAAATGTCTCTCACACATTCGGATATATAAGAGTTTTTAGAGATGTTACCGAATAACTTTCATCGTCTTATATCCTGACGAGGACTTTATTCCGATGATATATATTCCTCGTGAGGAGGCAGGAATCTCAATGACGGCAGAGTTTGTTCGGGTTTCGAATATGCTCGTTCCGGATGGTGTATATACCGAAACGGTTTCGTTTCCTTGTAACCCTAAAATTCTGAAGCCGCTATTTGTTGAACAAAAAATTAATCCGTTCTGTTCGTTTTTCTCAATAGAACCTGTATTCCCGGAGGTTTTTACAGCTACTCGTTCCGATTGTTCAGAAAGGATATCTCCGATTGCCGATCGAACCTGATAATAGTATTCTGTATCTTTTTTCAGGTTTTCGAATTTGCAACTGAGTCCTGTTACGATTTTATCTTGTACGATGTATTCAGGCTTTGTGCCTCCGTATGTTACAGATACATTATCAAGAGCAAAATTCCCTTTTTCTTTGTGATAAGTAAATCTGAATGCCGTAATATTTTCATCTTTTGTGAATGAGTAGCTTGCTGTTTGAGCGCTATTTACAAATTCTATAATGTCTATCTCACTCCATATCCCATTGCTTTTCTTTTCTATTTTGAATGTCGAACCTATGCCTCCTGAAACGAATTTGTACCAGAATGAGAGTTCTGTTACAGGTGCAGGATAGTCACAAGTCTGTATGTATTCTTCTTCTCCTTTTTCCGGTT
Source organism: Coprobacter fastidiosus (assembly GCF_982245605.1). Taxonomy (NCBI): domain Bacteria; kingdom Pseudomonadati; phylum Bacteroidota; class Bacteroidia; order Bacteroidales; family Barnesiellaceae; genus Coprobacter; species Coprobacter fastidiosus. Next base: position 45,078 of record NZ_CEVCIF010000022.1, read on the forward strand.
TGAATGCTAATGAATTGGGTTCTTTGGAATTTGTACTGGATTCGTAATGTCCCGATGCGTTTCCTGTCCAGCCTTCGGGCAGGGGTTTTCCGTCTTTTACATTTGTAAATGTCTCAAATATTTCTACTTCCTCATCTCCTATGAGGGTGTACAGATCGATCAGGTAATGTTCAGCACCGGAAACTATGTCCCAATTGGCGACAAAAGAGTTTTCTGTTATTTCTGTTGCATCCAATACTTCTGGCGATTCTAATGGAGAAGTTTTAATACCCATCGTGTTAACAGCCTCAATCTCTCCTTGTGCGGACAGTGCGGTGACACGATAAGTGTAACGGTGGTTGGGCATTAGGCCGGAAACCTGATATTCCGTTTGTTCTCCGACTTCTTTATCTTCGAAAACATACTGACTTTCGGGAGCGAACTGCATGGTGAAAGTTCCGGTTCGGTCAATAACATCTTGACCTAAATTTACCCATTCCGACCAATCGCATACGGTGGTAGGATGAGTTACTTCCGTTTTTCGCATATAAGTAACATTTACTCCCCAGGTTGCGCCTTTTCCCGTATCTACATCTCCGATAACGTCTATTTGGATGCCGTTATGATACAATCCGATTGCATCATCTCCGTTAAAAGACATGAGAGATTTTTCTTTTTCTGCCGGAGCAATCATTTGTGCCCTGTTTATTAGAGCTTCGTTCGTACAGTCCCCTGATACAATCAAAAAGTTTTCACCGTCGGCAAGTATGGGATGCTCATCATTTTTTAGAGAAAGTTCCGTTCCGAAACTTCCGCTTCCGTTTGTCTGTTTCCGTAAACTGTATTTCGAGAGATCGATGTCTTTTCCTGTGCCGTTATAAATTTCGATGGCTTTGTCGTATCCTTTACTTCCTTCGATATAGGATGATATAATCAGATCTCCGGCCTGTTGGTCTCCTGAATAAAGATCGATCCGGTAGCCTGTTGCTTGCGGGTGGCGAATCCATCGCAATGTAGATTGTGTAGAAGTCGTTTCTGTAGCCGGGAGTGCCATAAAATCTTCTGTTGCACCTCGTGATACTTTTACGATTACCGAGTCTGTCAGTCCGCCGCCTTTTATTACTAACGTGTCGATACCCGTTCCTGATGTTTGAGGCATATAACAGATATGAATCGTTTTGCCATTTATAGCTTCATTTGCAGTGACCGATTCTTGAGAAAGGCTTAATCCGGAATTTTCTCCTCCGGTTTTCCAATAAAGATTCAGGGTCTCGGTCAAATTCTTTCCTTGAATATCAAGATCGATAGTTTTATTGTCGCCTTGTAGCAGAATGCCGAAATCTAATGTTTTATTGTTTCTCGGAGATATTAGAAAAGGTTCTGTTTCATCCGGAAAAGGGTAGGGAGTAGATGTTTTGTCTCCCCATATATAATCCACTAAATCGGGATAATCTATAAAAGGATTACGGTTACCCTGAATTTTGTAAACAGCTTCTGCTCTCTCTTCTTCCCGAGCGCTTTTGAGATCATTTTTATTCCATTCCATCAGTAGTTGCAGTGCCCAAGACTGCCATACAGGCCATGTATTATTTTGCATCATCGGGCTATTCCAGAGAGAAGCATAGTCTTCGTATGCCGTAGCAATGTAGAAATAAGAACGGGCGAAATCCCCTTTATAAATATCTGCCGGTTCGAAGCAGTTGCCTGTGTATGTGTTCCCGAAACCGTTTTTCCCCATTTTGCTCAATCCGTTGTCTCTGATAGGAGTTCCGGAGACTTCACCTAAAGGGTTGTTGCTTTTCGACATATTCATTGTTGCATCTGCCGGATAAAGATGATATAAATCTTTATAGGCGTTATTCTTAATACCTCCCCACCAACTATTCGGCAGAGAATGTTCTATGTGCATCCCGTCGATACCGTTGAATCCGTTGAAATATCGTGTCTCATTGGAGTACATGTCAAAAACCGATCCGTCGGGATTTTGATCGGTATAGAAAAAACCTTCCCAAGTTGCGCCCTCTCCGCTTCCATATTTGAGCATAGAAGCCTCTTTTATGATGTTATGCAAGGCGGTTTTCAACTCTGCACCGGTTTTGCCGTGTGCTTGATAATAATATCCGGCCGGAATTTGTGCACAGATAAGCGATGAAACTGTTAAAAGAAGAAAGAGAATGCCGTAGCGTAGTAAACAGGTAGTCTTTTTCATAGAAGGCAAGTATAAAGTTTGTGTAAAATAAACTGCAAACCGAGAGAGAAAACAACGGGTTTACTCGACTGGCTATGCCAAGGTACTGCGTTTATTCCGAACAATAGTTTAAAATAAGAACCGTTTCAAAAATAATCATTTTTTTGAAACGGTTCTTAATAATTATAGAAAAAATATCGCTATTCTGCTGATTATCGCGTACCGATTTTTAAATTGATAATATGCGCAACGTATTCAGCAGTTCCCGATTTATAGGCTTGTCGTTTTTTATGGCTTTATTGAACGGGACATATTCAATTTGATCATCTCGAATACCGATCATTACATTGCGTTGATCGTCCAGAAGAGCATCGATAGCGGCAGCTCCCATGCGGCTGGCAAGAATCCGGTCATTGGCTGTCGGAGATCCGCCTCGCTGCAAGTGGCCTAAAATGGTTACGCGGACGTCATATTGAGGATATTCGTTCTTTACACGTTCTGCCAAATGCATAGCTCCTCCTGTGCTCGGACTTTCTGCGACAAGAACTATGCTACTGTTTTTTGATTTTCGGAATCCGTTTTTGATCAGAGCTTCCAATTGATCTACTTCTGTGGCAATTTCAGGAATTATGGCGGCTTCTGCTCCGGATGCGATAGCTCCGTTTAAAGCAAGGAAACCTGCATCACGGCCCATAACCTCTATGAAGAACAGCCGTTCGTGGGAGGTTGCGGTGTCTCTTATCTTGTCGACGGCGTCCATAATCGTGTTTAGTGCCGTGTCATACCCGATTGTCGTATCCGTACCGAACAGATCATTATCGATTGTTCCCGGAAGCCCGATTATCGGGAAATTATGTTCGGTAGCAAAAATACGTGCACCTGTTAAAGTTCCGTCACCTCCGATTGTTACCAGAGCATCGATACCTTCTTTCTGAATATTGTCAAAAGCCAACTGACGACCTTCCGGTGTTTCGAACTCTTTACATCTCGCAGTCTTTAATATCGTACCTCCTTGTTGTATGATATTACTTACGTTTTGAGTTTTAAAAGGGACGATTTCTCCTGTGAGCAGACCTTTATATCCCCGGTATATGGCTTTAACATCGAATCCGTTATATATGGCGGAACGGGTTACTGCACGAATTGCAGCATTCATTCCCGGAGCATCACCTCCGGAAGTCAGTATTCCAATACATTTTTTCTTTGTCATAACTTATTTTTTAAAGAAATACCTGTTTTTTATAGCCGCAAATGTATGAAAAATAATCTTTAATCTGTATTTCTTTTTTATTAATATCGGGAAATAAGAAATTCTTTAGTACGAAGAAACATTTTTTTGATATTTGCAAATTCTGTAATATATAAATATTTGTTTATCTGATAACTAAATATAGTGACCTAAAGAAAACGCAAAGATGTCCAGATAATGTTTCTTTATTGGAAAACTTAGACAATCCCTAAATATTTTTTTGTATAAAGTCCTGAACTTCTTCCATAAGCCATTTGGGTGTCGATGTCGCACCGCATATCCCTATGCTGCTTTTCTCTTTGAACCAACCGGTATTTATTTCCGATATGTCCGAGACTAATTTTGATTCGGGGTTGACTTTACAACATTCTTCGAAGAGCACTTTACCATTAGAACTTTTTTTCCCGCAAACGAACAAAATAAGATCATGCTGTCGGGCAAATTCCCTGATATTCGGAATGCGATTGGCTACTTGTCGGCATATTGTATCGTAGTATAAAAGTTTTTGTCCTGAAGATTGCCTAAGAGTGATTTCTTCTACGATTTTCTTAAATCCGTCTACCGATTTGGTTGTTTGAGAATATAGGCTGATTTGTTTGTTAAAATCTATACGACTGAAATCGTCTAAACTTTCGATGACAACTGCCTCACCGTGTGTTTGTCCTACCAACCCGTTTACTTCGGCATGACCTCTTTTCCCATAAATGACAATTTGACCGGTGTCGGGATCGGTTTCTTCGTATGAACGTTTGATTTTCTGTTGCAACTGCAGAACTACCGGACAGGTAGCATCGATAATTTTTATATTATTTTCTTTGGCTATCCGGTAAGTTTCCGGGGGTTCGCCATGAGCTCTCAACAATACTTTCACGTTTTTCAGTCGCTTCAGGTCTTCGTGATTTATGGTGATCAGACCTTTAGATCTCAGACGTTCTACTTCGTTGTTGTTGTGTACGATATCTCCGAGACAATAGAGTATTCCCGATTTTTCCAATTCTTCTTCTGCTTTTTGTATGGCGTTTACCACACCAAAACAAAATCCCGATTTGTTATCGATCTCTATTTTTATCATAAGTCGTTCTATTTTTCGATCACCCGATTATATTGAGCGATCAACCATGCATCCTGTTCGGCAAGAGTCATTTTTGAATTGTCGAGCAATAAGGCATCATCAGCTTTTCGTAACGGGCTGATCTCCCTGTTTTGGTCTATATAATCTCTTTTTTTTACATTGTCGAGAACTTCCTCAAAAGAAACATTCGATCCTTTTTTTTGCAGTTCGTCCAATCTGCGCTGTGCGCGAGTTTCGGGTGAAGCCGTTACGAATATTTTTAGTTCTGCATCAGGAAAAACGGTCGTTCCTATATCCCGGCCGTCCATTACGACTCCCTTTTGTTTTCCCAGTGCTTGTTGTTGTGCTACCATTGCTTCGCGTACAAAAGGAATGGCGCTTACTTGACTTACTTTATCGGATACTCGCATCGAACGGATTTCATTTTCTACATTCTCTCCGTTTAAATAAGTTTCGGGTTTTCCGCTCTCCGGATTGATTTTGAATGTAATCTGCAAAGTGTTTATAACTTTTTGTAGTTCGGATTCGTTTACCGTGTCGTTTTCGAAAAGGTCGTTGTCTATGCAGTAAAGCGTTACGGCCCTGTACATCGCTCCGCTATCGATATAAACATATCCTATTTTGCGGGCCAGTTCTTTGGCCATCGTACTTTTTCCACAAGAGGAAAAACCATCTATTGCGATAACTATTTTTGTCGTTTGCATTTCTAATTTAATGTTGTATAAATTGCGATATATTGGTTGTGAGGTTAAACATGAAAGTCGTTCCTCCGACATGTTGTTGAGCTAATGAAGCTCCTATGCCGAACATCTTTACCTTGATCCCTGCCCCTACGGTAAAGCCGGACAGAAAATTTCGGCCATAAGTCTGCATATCGCTCCGATATTTATAATTGTAACCTAATGCAATGTATAAATTACGAGAAGGAATATAATCTATTCCGAAAACAAGATGCCTGAACAAATCGGTAGCAAAATTGCCTTTTTCCTTTATTTCATCTTCGCTGCTGTTATATTCTCCTGTTGTCGGAGCTGTATAAGGTAATTTCCAACGGCTTAAATGTTGGGCTGTGATTGAAAATCTAAAAGGAGCGTGGTCCAAAGTTTTTGAGAGTCCGAGTTGGATATCCCAAGGCATTTTATCCCGGTTTTCATTGTATTTCTTTAATTGTCCGCCCAGATTTTTAAAAGCTATGGAGAGAGAAAGCTGGTTATCCGGGTTATAGTAATTGATACCCAAATCGATAGCTAATGCAAGAGAAGTATATTGTTCATAAGAAGAATAAAGAAATTTTGCTTGTATACCTCCCCTCAAGCGATCGGTAATATCGTGTGCATAAAATCCGCTGATCGACATGTCTTTGGGACTGAATGTCCCGGTGATCACCCCGTTTGCTTCGACTTGTTTCATCGATCCGTATCCTGCGTATTGGATGGCCGCAGCCCATGCTCCCCGTTCTCCTGCGGCTTTGGCGAATGTCGCTCCTGCCAGATTGATTCCGGCAACATATCGCATATAATTCAGATTAAGCTGGAGATTCATTTCAGGGCCTAAAAGTGCCGGATTGTGCTGGATGACCGAAACATCTTCTTCGATGATCGAAATATTGTTTCCTCCTAAAGCGTTGATATGCGAAGATATAGGGAGATTAAGAAAGTCGAAGGCCGACTTCCCTTCTTGCGCTTTAGCCGTAAGGTAAAAGATAGACAAAAACAAAACGAATATATGTCGATTCATCATTTGCATGGTGTTACGAGGCTCAAAGATACGTTTTTTTTAGGATTCGGAAAATCTCTTTTTGAAAAGCTTCGATACTCTTCGATATTAATAACGGAAAATTTTTGATAGAAGTATATATCTATTTGATTTTAATGGTAGAAAATGTATTACAGTTCTTTTTTCTCTTATCGAGATATATCTTTTCTAATGAAAAAAATGTATTTTTGAGACTTACTTAGGAAACATCAATTTCTGATTATTATGAAACGGATATTTTTTCTCTTCTTTTCTTTGTTTGCTTTATCTTTACATGCTGCTTTGCAGGAAGAGGCTGTGAGTTTGAACACTCCTACGGGGACTATATATGGGAGACTGATTTTGCCTGATGATAAGGCCTCTTTTTCTGTTGTAGCATTACTCATAGCGGGGTCGGGACCTACGGATATGGACGGTAATACTACCATGGGAAATATAAAGAACAATTCTTTGAAATACCTGGCCGAAGGCTTGGCTGAGAACGGTATTCCTTCTTTGCGTTTCGACAAGCGAGGTGTAGCATCCAGTGCTGCGGCAGGTTTACAGGAATCAGAACTTCGTTTCGAACATTATATTGCCGATGCGAAGGGGTGGATAGATTTCCTTTCTGCTGACAAACGTTTTACGGGAGTTGTTGTTATAGGACACAGTGAAGGTGCGCTCATCGGTTTGATGGCCTGCCGGAATAATCCTAAAGTAAAAGGTTATGTTTCATTAGCAGGAGCTGGGCGTCCGGCCGATGAAATCATAGAGGCGCAAGTAGCGGCACAGATGACTCCTGAGGCCGTACAAAAGCAGGTGGCCGACATTAATGCCTCATTGAAAGAGGGACGTGAAGTGACCGATGTGCCTATTTATTTACAGACCTTGTTTCGACCTTCTGTTCAGCCTTACCTGATTTCTTGGTATCGCTATGATCCGCAAAAGCTGATAGCTTCGTTGGAAATTCCAAAACTCATTGTACAGGGACAAACAGACATCCAGGTATCTGTACAGGATGCTCAACGGCTAAAGCATGCTGATTCTCGTGCCGAGCTCTTGTTAATAGATGGTATGAACCATGTGCTGAAGGTCTGTAACAGCATGAATCCGCAAGAACAAATGAAAGTGTATGCAGATCCTTCGTTGCCGTTGGCGGAAGGATTGGTCGATGCTTTGAGCCGCTTTATTCGTAAATTGTCATAACATACTCGATTTATATCTATTCTTTTCTGCTCCTGTTGTATCGGCAGAATGTTGTTTTTCGTCTTATGGTGGCAACGGGGGGAATTGTTCGAAGAAAGCGTTCTTTGTTTTTTGTCGTGATGTAATCCTTTATTACATTTTCGGCGTTTCATTTTTATTGATAACTTTGTGATTTATAATTAAAAAATCTATATGGAAATCCTTGATAAGTATATAAAGGCTGTAAATAATGGTTTGGCGGCTATTCCGTATCCTTCCGAACCCGATAATCTGTATGCACCGATACGTTATGAACTTTCTTTGGGGGGAAAGCGTATTCGTCCGGTATTGATGTTGATGGCTTGTGAACTGTTCGGAACTGATTATCACCGTGCCATCTCTCCGGCTATAGGGTTGGAGATGTTTCATAATTTCACGTTGTTGCATGACGATGTAATGGATAATGCCGATGTGAGGAGGGGTAAACCTGCGGTGCACAAAGTTTGGAATGAAAATACGGCCGTATTATCGGGAGATGCCATGCAAATATTGGCTTATATGCAAATGTCCGAAGCTCCTGATTTTTGTAGAAAAGAAGTCCTCGATATTTTTTCAAAAACAGCTTTGGAAATTTGTGAGGGGCAACAATATGATATGGAGTTTGAAAGTCGGGATGACGTTTCGGAAGAAGAGTATTTAGAGATGATACGGCTTAAAACTGCCGTTTTGTTAGGCGGAGCGCTTAAAATAGGCGCAGTAATAGCCGAAGCTCATCCCTCTGATGCCGACCGTTTGTATCGGTTCGGTGAGAATATCGGATTGGCATTTCAGTTGAAAGACGATTATTTGGATGTGTACGGAGATCCTGCTGTGTTCGGGAAGAAAATAGGTGGCGATATTCTCAATAATAAAAAAACATATATGTTGATTAATGCATTGAGATTGGCTGAAGGTAAAGACAAAGAGGACCTTCTGTCATGGATGGGTGCAAAAGAGTATGACGCAGATGAGAAAATTCGTTGTGTAACGGACATTTATACCCGTGTAGGAATAAAAGAACTGTGTGAAAACAAGATGTGGGAGTATTATAAAAAAGGTACGGACCTATTGAAAGAAATAAATGTAGAACCTGAATACATAGAGCCATTGTTGGAACTTTCTGCGGTACTTATGGAGAGAGAAAATTAGGATTATGATAGATACGCATACTCATATATATCTTCAGGAATTTGATGAGGACCGGAGGGCTGTAATCGATAGAGCGGAGAAGTCGGGAATTACTCGTATGATTTTACCGAATGTTGATGTGGAAACTGTCGGTGCATTGCGACAAACATTGAACGATTATTCTTCATTATGTAAAGGAACCATGGGATTACACCCGACTTCGATAAATCAAGATTATAAACGGGATTTGTCGTGTATTGAAGCTGAGTTGGACCGGGGAGAATATTGCGCTGTGGGTGAAATCGGTATGGACTTGTATTGGGACAAGACATTTTTAAGGGAACAGATCGATGCCTTTACTTCACAAGTACGTTGGTCTTGCAATAAGAAAATACCTGTGATAATCCATTGTCGGGATGCTTTTGACGAAACTGTTGCGGCATTAAAATCTCTTTCGTCGTTATCGTTGACCGGTGTTTTTCACAGTTTTGGCGGGACTCCCGATCAAGTAAAGATAATTCGGGAATTGGGAGATTTTTATTTCGGTATCAATGGTGTGGTGACTTTTAAAAATGCCCGTCTTGATGAAACGATAAGGGAGATAGGAGTCGATCGGGTTTTACTGGAGACGGATGCACCTTATTTAGCTCCTGTACCGTTTCGCGGGAAACGTAACGAACCTTCTTATATCGTAAAAACCGCAGAGAAGATTGCGGAAATATTGGGTCTTTCTAATCAAGAAGTTGAGGAGCGGACTTCCCGGAATGCTGAAATTCTGTTTAAATTGTAGTGGTGAATCAATCGTTAAAAAACATAAATCGATAAAATGCGGTTTGAATCTTTGTGACAAATCGTCTGTAAAATCAGAAAAAAGAGTATCTTTGCACCGCAAATGAAGATTCGCAGAATCTTGGAGTGATGCTCGAGTGGTTGAAGAGGCACGCCTGGAAAGCGTGTATACGCCAAAAGCGTATCGGGGGTTCGAATCCCCCTCCCTCCGCAAAGTAAATGTATGCCTGATAGGTTCAGATAATTTCTTTAAAAGTTTTCAAAAGGGGTTTTGATATTTGTTTTTATTGATTTTAACCATTTGCGATACATCTCTTCGGGCATTTTCCTATAACCTAAGCGGTGGATATGTGCATAAGCATCGTCCATTTTTTCTTTTAGCTTTTTAGCCTCTTCACACTCTTTATTGTCCAGATGTCGGTATTGCTTTGTCAATAATTCCGCTTTTATCAATAGTGCATTTATATAGTTAGGATAATGTTTGAGAGTCGTATTGCAGCAATCTTCGATGAATTTTCTGTTTCCGATTCCATATTTGCGCATATACCCTTGAGCCAAGTCGGTCAAACACAGTGCCACGGACTGTTTTAAAGATAGCGTATCGGTGTAAATCCCGTTACGTACTGCATCGAGATGAATATACCCCGACGCCATCAACCAAGCATCGGTAGGAAAATCCCCGGTTGTCAATTCAATATTGTACCAACCGATGTGTTGCGTTTTTGCTTTTATATACATGTGATTGGGGGCTAATGCTAACCAGCATTTTTCTCCCAGTTCGTCCATAATAAGTTTATAAAGTAGAGGCATCGAATGACAGTTACCTTTACCGGTTGCCATAAGTGTGGAGACAAACATGTTGCTCCAGTTTTTTTCTCCGGCAAAGTCATCGGCATTATATCCGAAAGGGAGATGATAGTAAACAGAGTCTCCCATTTGTATGGGTATGGTATCGGTCATAAAGGCGAATACGGCAGCTTGGGCGTTTACTGAAGATACATCGTTTCCGGAATAGATTATCCGTCCGGAATTGCTGACAGCTCGACAAAAATCCGCATATCGTTCGATTTGTTTGTAAAACAATTTTTTATTCAGTTTGTCGTTAAACCATGCGTTTTCTACACAATAGATTGCTTCTCTAAGATTTAGTGATTCTTTTCCTGAAAGCATATTTGTCAATCTGTTTTGAGCCGATCGATAGTATAAATCGTTCGACTGAGCTTCTGCTCTGAACATTACAGAAAGTAGGATCGATATTAGGGAATATTTAAGAAAATAAAGTTTTTGCATTTTGATTTCGCTTATTTATTTTTTTATCGTTTATCCATGTGGATTTAAATTGAAATAGACTATTAAATAGTAAGGCGCTGTTCGTTGGCACAGTATTTTCCATCCATTATTTTCTGTATATTTTATTGCAAGCCTTAGAGAATCTCTTAGCCGAGCTCTTGTCATCTCGGATTGAAATACAGACCGATTTTCTCGATCTCTTCTTTAAGAATGCATTTATCTATATTACTGTTGAAATACATATAGTAATCAAACCCGAATCGGACATAGAAATCTTTTTTCTTGTTGGTCAGATCACAGTTCATAAACTCCCTTAAATTTAAACGTACGGCTTTCTCTATTTGGGAGATATGTATGCGCATACCTTCCTTTATGCTCAGGAACATATCATATAAGGCTTTATTTTGTTCATGTAAAGGATCTTTGGGATCTTTGGGTGTAAAGCGCTTCATATTTCTTTTATTTCTATGAATAGACAAATACTCTACCGTCAGGAAAGAACAACCGGCCAATTCCATTCCTTTGATTACAGCCTGTACGTATTTATCTTCCGTCTCCAAATACTCTTCCCGGGTAAACCGCTTTCCGTCATATACATTGCCTATATCAGATAATGCTACCCATTCGTCTTTTCTATAAATGCCTCGTTCGTCATAATTTTCCGGTGCATACTTGACGATCAAATCCGCAGTCCATCTCCATGAATCATCATACTCTTTTTCCAGTTTCATAACATTAATCTCCTATTCTATTTAGATTTTTATCGAATGTTCCCATTCGTGTATAATGGTCAAGACCTTGTTACAAATTAATTATCTATTACAAAATATAAGAATCTGTATAAAAAACGTTGTTCAGGAGGTAATTCTTGATTCTCACCGAAATATACATTACACTTATATTTTGTACTTAAATTGTCAACTATATGCTTTGTCGGTTTTATCATTGTTTTATTCCCTTTTCTGAATAAATATAAAGATGGGGGAGTCGTGATTCTATTAATCTCTTTTTGGGTAATAGATTTTGGTATATTATTTTTTAGCTTTGTTCTATTTAAAAAGATACATAGTATTATATCGAAATCTGTATTTGCTAAATGTTTCTTGAATAATTTCAATATTTCAAGAGACCCTGTCAACCAATTAGATTTATCTTCAAATATTGGGTCTATGTCGTTAATGTGAACATCATCAAAAACATTTTTACTTTTTGAATTTAATCGTAATTTAAGGTTTTCTATCCATTTATTTAGAAATTCTATATAGACATCTTGTTTATTGAGGTATTTTCCATCCATTATTTTCTGTATATTTTATTGCAAGCCTTAGAGAATCTCTTAGCCGAGCTCTTGTCATCTCGGAT
>NZ_CEVCIF010000023.1:0-56507 GCF_982245605.1 Coprobacter fastidiosus
ATAATAAACGGGCAGCATAACAAAAAAAGAAGGCATCCTTTTTAGACACCTTCTTCTCTTTTATTATTTAATCATCAGATTCATTTATAATCATCAAAGTTAGTCAAAGCCATATCCCCCGATTTATTGAATTCTTGATGAAAAGCAAAACATACTTTCAAATTATGCGGAGTATGTCCTCCCCTTTCAAGTTTGAGATAATCCCACAACAATTGTTTATACATAGGATGAGCACAATTCTCAATAATCAGCTTCGCTTTTTCGATCGGAGATTTTCCCCGTAAATCGGCGACGCCTTGTTCGGTCACCAAAACACTTACCGAATGTTCGCTATGATCGAGATGAGACACCATCGGTACGATAGCACTGATCTTTCCGCCTTTAGCAACAGAAGGACATGTAAAGATCGATAAATAGGCGTTGCGGGTAAAGTCTGCAGAACCTCCGATACCGTTCATCATCTTATTACCGGTGACATGCGTACTGTTTATATTCCCGAAAATATCGGCTTCAAGAGCCGTGTTTATTGTTATCAAACCAAGTCGTCTTACAACTTCAGGACTATTGGAGATTTCCCCCGGACGCAATACGATCTTATCTCTGAAAAAGTCTATATCCTTATATATTTCGTCTAAAACAGCCGGACTGACAGTTAATGAACATCCGCTGGCAAACTTACACTTACCTGTTTTCATCAATCCGATAACGGCATCCTGTATCACTTCGGTGTACATTTCAAAAGCCGGAACATCCGGGCTATTTCCCAATCCGCCTAATACGGCATTTGCAATGTTCCCTACACCCGACTGCAACGGTAAAAACTCTTTAGGAATCAAACCTGCTTTCAGCTGAGAAACTAAGAAGTTGCAAACATTATCTCCAATACGGGTCGTCACCTCGTCTGCCGGAGCAAACTCCTTCACACCGTCCGGAAGATTTGTTTCCACGATTCCCACAATCTTTTTCGGATCGACTTGTATATACGGTTTACCGATACGGTCACTGGGTTTATACACCGGTATCTCACGCCGGTATGGAGGATCGGCAGGTTGATAAATATCATGAAATCCGGCTAACTCTTTCGGATTATGGCTATTAAGTTCTATAATAATTTTATCGGCTAACTGACATACCGTAGGTGCTATCCCTACACCTGTACCCAATATGATTTTGCCATCTTCAGAAACATCTGTAGCTTCAATAACCGCAACGTTTATTTTTCCTAAAAAACCATATCTCAAGTTTTGAGCCAGATGTGAAAGATGCATATCATAATAAGACATCTCCCGGCTGTTTATCACATTGCGGCTGTCTTTATGCGATTGATAAGGTGTACGGGTCTTTATTGCTTTGGCTCTGGATAAAGCCCCATCAAGAGAATCATTCGTTGAAGCTCCGGTAAAAACGCCGATTGCGAAAGGACGCCCGGCATCGTGTTCTTCTTGTGCTTTCTTTGCTATTGCCGCGGGTACGACTTTAGGTGTTCCCGCAGCTGTGAAACCGCCAAAGCCCACATTATCGTCGTGATGAATATATGAGGCGGCTTCTTCTGCCGAAATAACTTTAAATGACATATTTGCGTTAGATTTTATATGAACCAATTGTGTTTTTAATTTTCAGAACTTTCTTGCCAAAATTTCAGAAGCAATTATCGCTTTACGGAGCTCATCCGAACCATAAGGTAACAGATCCGAATAATTCGGAATATCATAAACTTCATCCGGAATAACAGTTTCCTTTTTTACGATTTCGGAAACCTTTTTCGTAACTTCCGGTTGAGAAGGCGATTCTATATTTGTAAGCTTTATCTTCTTCTCTTCTTTTTCAGCCTTTACAACAACAGGCCGTACAGGTACTTGCTGTTTAGGTTCCGAAGGGAACAGATCCTCCCAAGTTAAAGGTCGATTTACCGGATGTTCGCCCTCTTCTGCCGGAATATATGTCTCATCCTGATCTATTTTTTTATGGACATCAATCTGTTTCTGCGCACTCTTAGTAATCGCTCTGACGATAAATATAAAAATAAGAAGAACGTAAATCCACAAATTCTCCATAGCTTTTCGTATTTTTGTTCCCAAATGTACAAAATAAAGCTGATAAACAACAGATGACTTTCAAAATTTATATCAGATCGGTCAGATATAATGATCTGAAAAGCGGTTATGTAAAGTCGATATGAAACAAATTCATAAATAAAGGCAGGTTAAAAATACTCTATAAGAAATTAAACCGATGGTATATAAAGAATTAAGGGCAATTTCACAACTGCCCTTAACAGATTTAACCTAAACCTTAACTATGAAAAAATTTCATATATTGTTAGACGCAAAAGTATAAATAAATTTTTAAAAGCAAGCATTATATATTATTTTTTGTTAGGTTTTTATCTAAAAAAAATACATAATACCATTTCTAACTATAAAAATATATCCAAATGAAAGAAAACTCCGAAGCAGACTTTAAATCTGCGACCGAGCAGACAGCAGAAAAAAAACTCTTTATCGAGACCTATGGTTGTCAAATGAACGTAGCCGACAGCGAGGTTGTAGCTTCTATTATGCAAATGGACGGATATGCACTATGCGACTCTATCGAAGACGCCGATGCTATCCTGATTAATACCTGCTCTATTCGAGATAATGCCGAACAGAAAGTTTTATCTCGTCTCCAATACTTCAACTCTTTACGCAAAAAGAAAAAGAATCTGGTAATCGGAATACTCGGTTGCATGGCAGAACGGGTAAAGGAAGAATTATTGGAGAAACATCATGTCGATTTAGTTGTAGGCCCAGATGCTTATCTTGACCTCCCTAACTTGATCGGAGCTGTAGAACAAGGGGAAAAAGCAATTAATGTAGATCTATCGACAACAGAAACTTATAAAAATATAATTCCTAAACGAATCGGAGGAAACCGCATTTCGGGATTTATCTCTATCATGCGAGGGTGCAACAATTTCTGCTCTTATTGCATCGTTCCTTACACTCGTGGACGCGAACGCAGCAGAGAACCCGAAAGCATACTTAAAGAATTGAATGACCTAAAAGACAGAGGATTCAAAGAAGTAACTTTATTAGGGCAAAATGTCAATTCGTATATATTCAGCCGTCCCAACGGTGAAAAAATAGATTTTCCGGCATTACTCGCCTTAGTTGCAAAAGAAGCTGGCTCTGGAATACGCATAAGATTCACGACCTCACATCCCAAAGATATGAGCGATGATATTTTATACACGATTGCTGCAAACCCGAATATCTGCCACCATATACATTTACCTGTACAATCAGGAAGCAACCGCATTTTAAAATTGATGAATCGTAAATATACCCGGGAATGGTATCTCGACCGAATCGCCGCTATTCGCCGGATAATTCCCGATTGCGGGATTACGACAGATATGTTCAGCGGATTTCATTCCGAGACGGATGAAGATTTTGCAGAAACCTTATCCTTAATGCAAACTGTAGGATTCGACGCTTCTTTCATGTTTAAATACTCGGAACGTCCCGGAACATACGCCTCTAAACATCTGCCGGACAATATTGCAGAAGAGATCAAAATAAAACGATTGGAACAAATGATCGATCTACAAAATAAGCTGTCTGCAGAGAGCAATAAACGGGATATAGGCAAAACTTTCGAGGTTTTGGTCGAAGGATATTCCAAACGTTCGAGAGAAGACTTGTTCGGACGCACCGGACAAAATAAAGTTGTCGTATTCCCGAAACAAAACTACCATATCGGAGATTTCGTGCAGGTAAAAATCACGGATGCTTCATCGGCAACACTATTGGGAGAAGCGATAAATTAATCTATAAAACAGAGGCCATCTCAAAATAAAATAGAGATGGTCTCTGCTTATTTTGAGACAGACAAAAATTCCTGCCATATATCTTTTATTGTCTTATGTAAGATCGGATGATACAAATCCGGAGCAATCTCTACAAGAGGCTCAAGGACAAAGCGCCGTTCTTGTAAAAGAGGATGCGGCAGTTCTAATCGGTCGTTTTTTAATATCTCAGTATTAAAAAATAAGAGATCTATATCGATACAGCGATCCTGATATGATCCATGACTTTTTACCTTACGACCCAAATCTTTTTCTATGGACTGTGTCAAATCCAATACAGAAATAGCATCATGCTCGGTATCGACTCTTAAGACAGCATTCAAAAAGGGATATCGGGAAATAAAACCCCAAGGTTCGGTTTCATAAAAAGCGGATAGAGAAATAATTTCCCCTATCCGCTTTTCTATTTCATCTACCGCACGAGTCAAATAATATTTCCGGTCTCCCAGATTAGACCCCAAAGCGATATAAACAATATTCATCCCTTATAGTTTAAATGATCAACATAGCATCCCCATAGGCACCGAACCGGTAACCTTCTTTCAATGCCTTGTCATACGCATCAAGTACAAGATCATACCCTCCGAATGCAGCTACCATCATCAACATAGTAGAAAGCGGCATGTGGAAATTGCTGACCAAACTGGTTGCTACCGTAAAATCATAAGGCGGGAAAATGAACTTGTTAGTCCAACCGCTATAAGGCTTCATGTGACCATCGGTACTTACCGTACTTTCGATAGCTCTCATCACGGACGTTCCCACAGCGCAAACTTGCCGATTTTCGTCTTTTGCCTTATTTACAAAAGCAACCAACTCTGGCGTTACCAACATTTGCTCCGAATCCATTTTATGCTTGGTAAGATCTTCTACATCTATTTCACGGAAATTTCCCAAGCCGGAATGAAGTGTAAGGAATCCGCTCTCTATTCCTTTTATCTCCATTCGTTTCAACAGCTCTCGGCTAAAATGCAGTCCGGCAGCCGGAGCGACAACAGCGCCTTCGTTTTTTGCAAAAATATTCTGGTAACGATCTACATCATCCGGTTCGGCAGGACGATTTATGTAGCGGGGAAGCGGGGTTTCTCCCAACTTATAAAGAGCTTCCTTAAATTCTTCATGAGTACCGTCAAACAAGAAACGCAAAGTACGTCCCCTCGATGTCGTATTATCTATGACCTCGGCAACCATAGAATCGTCTTCACCGAAATATAGCTTATTCCCGATGCGGATTTTTCGTGCCGGATCAACCAATACATCCCACAAACGATTTTCCTCATTCAATTCACGCAACAAAAATACTTCGATCTTCGCACCTGTCTTTTCTTTATTCCCATATAATCTTGCCGGAAAGACTTTTGTATCGTTAAAAACAAAAACATCTTTATCGTCAAAATATTCAAGTATATCCTTGAATATACGATGTTCTATTTCACCGGTATTACGGTGCACAACCATCAAACGCGATTCGTCTCTGTTTTTTGCCGGGTATTTAGCTATTTGCTCCTCGGTAAGCTTAAATTTGAATTGCGATAATTTCATTTGTATATCAATTTTATTTCCGAAAAAGCACTGTCCTATTTTAAGAGGACATCACTTCATGCCGGAATATTCTACTTTATTTCTTCTTTATTATCAACTTCTGTAACAACAGCCTTTTCGACCAATTCATCGATCTGGTCGACTTGCAAACAATCTTCCAAACGGACATCTCCTACCCGGGTACGAACCAAACCGATCAAATGAGCCCCACTACCCAACGCCTGTCCGATATCCCGTGCTAAAGCCCGTATATAAGTTCCCTTACTGCAAACCACTCTGATTTTTATTATATCAGACTGATACTCGAGCAACTCTATCTCATCTATAACAAGCTCTTTCGCTTTCAGTTCGACATCTTCACCTTTACGTGCAAAATCATAGGCTCTCCGTCCGTCGATCTTACATGCGGAATAAACCGGAGGAACTTGTTGAATAGAACCGACAAACTGCCTTAAAACCGTTTCTACGCCTTCACGGGTTATATGTTCCGTCGGATAAACCCCATCTATTTCTGTTTCCCGATCAAAAGAGGGTGTTGTTGCTCCTAACTGTAAAGTTGCGACATACTCTTTTGTCTGGTACTGAAAACTCTCTATCAACTTCGTCGCTTTCCCGGTGCAAATTATCATTACTCCTGAAGCCAACGGATCAAGAGTTCCGGCGTGCCCGACTTTTATCTTTTTTATTTTCAACTTCCGCGATATGCGCGTACGCACAATCTTAACCAACTTAAAAGAGGTCCAATACAAAGGCTTATCGAAATAGAGAACTTCTCCTTCTAAAAAATTCATCAGCTTATTTCCAAATTATACCCTAACAACATCAGCACAATGATGATACCTCCTACAATAATACGGTAATATCCGAACGCTTTAAATCCGTATTTCGTTACAAAACTGATAAAAAATTTAATCGCCAGTAAAGCCACGATAAACGCTACCACATTACCTACAATCAAAGTCAATAAATTATCTTGCAATACCTGCATTCCATTTTCAGAAGTCAGTAGTTTCAACAATTTATATGCCGTAGCTGCAAACATGGTAGGAACGGCCAGAAAGAAAGAAAATTCGGCCGCATTTTTACGAGTCATTTTCTGAGCCATACCTCCGACAATAGTCGCCATCGAACGAGATACTCCCGGAATCATAGCAATACACTGAAACAGCCCCACATTGAATGCTCTTTTCAGCGTCATTGTCTGATCGGGTGTCGTTTTGTTAAACCACTTATCAACAAACAGCATTACAACACCACCGATAACCAACATAACGGCGACAACCGTAACGCTTTCGAGCATCTCGTCTATTTTGTCACTGAACAATAATCCGAAAAACGCAGCAGGTATAAAAGCGACCAACAGCTTCCAGTAAAAATCGTATTTATATAAAAACCGTCTGCCGTATTCCACCCATCGGGCAGATCCGGTTTTTCCGGAAACGGCCTCAGAATCGAATATTTTACAAGGATTCAACTTAAAGAACCGTTTCCAATACAACACGACTACCGACAAGATCGCCCCAAACTGTATAATCACGGTAAATGCTTTTACGAAGTCACTACTCGGGACACCCAACATATTCTGGGCAATGATCATGTGACCGGTAGAAGAAACTGGAAGAAACTCGGTCAATCCTTCTACAATCGCTATAATAATGGTCTGAAACCAACTTAATTCTTCCATATACTTATCGTACTGCGTTTTATTTCGATTTTTTCATGATTGCATAAATCATAAACACAAATCCGGCAAACGCAATACCGGGAGCTAATACGATACGTCTGAAACTGAAAATATCCGGATTATAATGTTCTGGTGTAGATCCGGGACCTGCCATCAAAGCAAACCCTAAAATAATCACAGCAAAAGCGATACCGATCAAAATCAAGTTCTGTTTTCCTAATGCAAAATCTTTTGTATCCATCTATATTTATTTTCTATGGTTCTAAACATAATATAAATTATCCCGATCCATCCGGATATAACGATTTACAGCAAACCACGCAGAAATCGCAGTAAGTACAACTCCCAATAAAAGGACAATCACAAACACCCAAAAAAGGGAGCTGATATCGATCAATGTGTACAGATTATCAAATTCGGTCAGCAGATAATAGACACATCCGGAGAGTAAAGCCATTGCTATAAACGCACCTATAATTCCGTTTATAATATTGGATATGATGAAAGGTTTGCGAATAAATGCAGGAGTCGCTCCCACCAACTTCATAGTATGAATAATAAAACGCTTAGAATAAGCGCCGAGACGTATTGTATTACTGATCAAGGCGAACGATATAAGCATCAGTACGACAGCTAATCCCAAAAGCATAAAACTTATACGACGAATGTTGTCATTTACCAGTTGTATCAGATCTTTTTGATAAACTATATCATCGATCGCAACAGTTCCTTTTCTTAATCCTTTCTCGATCCACACCAGACTATCAGGATGAGCATAATCCGAACGAAGTTTTACTTCGATAGAGGCTTGCAACGGATTAAAGCCCAATAAATCTTTCGGGTTTTCCCCTAATTCGACCTCCAACTCTTTTAAAGCATCTTCTTTCGATATATATTGAGTCGCTCTTACATAAGGAGCTATGTCAAGTTTTTTTTGTAACTTTTTCACCTGCGACTCCTTCACATTCTCTTTCAAAACAATGGAAAATCCCATGTTTTCTTTTACATACATCGAAAGACGCGTTGCTAATATACCCATAAGAACAACAATTCCCAAGATAAAAAGTACCAAGGAAATACTGATAGTAGAGGTCAGGCGCGCATTAAAGAACGTAATATGTCGTCCGGATTTCGATTCGCTCATTACTTTATTCGTAATAATTCAAAAATACAGCATTGAAAAGCTCAGGAAAGAAATCTAAAAAATAGAGTGATACAGAAACATCGATAGTCTTAAAAAAATTCAGAAACCGGATAACCGATATGACTTTACCGCTTGATGATATATTTTGTTTTATTTTCTATCTCTCTTATTCTCAGACTCCCGCAATACTTCAATTATAACTAAAATAACGCAAGTACACTTTTACCCGAAATTTGAGGCAAAATAACAAATAATAAACGAATTACGGCATTTTAATTCGTTTTTTTTAACAAAATATTATCTCAACTTATTTTTCTCAAAATAAGGGCCTGCGATATGGCGGAAGAAAAAGAATCCTAACACCACCAATACCAATGCAAACGTATAAGCTGCGGTATAATCCGACATATCGGCAATGCTTCCCCCGATCAAGACTCCTAAACCTAACCCCAAGTCCCATGCGGTAAAAAATGTAGAATTTGCAGTACCTCTTTGACTATGAGTAGCTAAATTGATAAAAAGATTCTGAAATGAAGGACAAATCAAACCGTATCCCATTCCTAAAACAGCAGCAGAAAAATAATATCCCACAAGAGATTTCAGAAAGATAAAAACAGAATAACCGATAACAAGGAATACAATCCCAACTGTTATCATATTGACGATCAATCCTTTATTCAAATATTTTCCGGTAGTAAGCCGAGAAAATATAAGACCGAAAGCCATAAGCATAAAATATAATCCTGTTCCCGAGTCTATTCCTACCTCCTCTTTCCCATATATAGCCAGATAAGTAGAAAGGACTCCGTAACTGAACGAGAGAAGGCAAAGAGAGATCGCTCCGGATACTCCTTTTACCAATAAAAAACGATCGAGAGAGACATGTTCTTTTTCCGGCTGCATCTCAACGGAACGCTGTTTCAACGGCATTTTTATGGTAGTAATCAAAATGAAACCCAATATACAGGAAAACAAGGATAATAAAAATATCGAATCATAATTGCGGAATGCATCCAATATATATAATGATACGGTAGGTCCCATTGCCATTGCCAAATTACTGCTTACCCCATAGTATCCTATTCCTTCCCCTCGGCGTGAAGACGGCATGACATCGATCGCCACAGTACTGTTCGAAACAGTCACCATACCGAATGCCAGGCCGTGCATCGCCCTTATTACAGCAAAAAGAAGCAGTGTCCCGGCAAGTAAATATCCGCCGAAAAATAGAGTAAATATCCCATAACAAATTAACTGCAACGGCTTACGGGGAAATGTATCGACCATGTATCCTGCAAAAGGACGGACAAAAAGAGCTGTTATCGTATAGGAGGAAAGTATAACTCCCACAGTCGCCTTATTCGACCCGAATTGTTCTATCAAATACATAGGCAACACAGGCAACAACAGATAAAAAGCAAAAAACAGAAGAAAATTACCCCCGGCAACCGCTAAAAAGCTTCGAGTCCACAACTTATCCTTCATCATAACACTTTCGATTTAGCACAATAATTTTCCGCATCTTGTGTCAAAAGTCATCTCAACGGAAAAATTCATGAATTTTTCGATGCAAAGGTAATAGTTTTCAAACAAAAATATTCAGCCGTCTCTTTGACTGTTTAAATTCTCCGATAAAGAAATTCGGACAAGGTCTTCTTTACATTTTGTTTCGACAGTTATATCCGATCATAAAGCACAAGTTGAGACTCAGGTCCCATATTAAACAGCAAATCGAGAATGCTGGCATCGGGTATAAAACCAAACTTCGATGAAAAGACCTGATAATACGGTTGCAGATGAAATCTTTTATCAATCTCTTTTTTAGGATGTATCACATCTCTGAAATCATCTGTTTCGCTTCCTGTATAATCAACATATTCATCGCTATAAACAACATTGGGCGTTATTTCTAACAATCTGCATATTGTTTCCCGCAAAGACTCGTTCAAGTCGAATAGGAATGTCCCGGATAATTTTTTTTCAAAAAATGGAATAATATCATCTTGATAATACTCAAAAAAAGGAGAAGAACCGTATGCCGAAACAATAGCATTCCAATGCATGTGTTGCCAATTATCATGGTCGGAAATGCGAATATCCCGAGTAAGACACTTCGCCGTATCGGGCTTGATCACCGGAACAGAAAGAGGAATCAACCCGTTTGCACTAATTATATTACATCGGTTACGATAAGTTTGCTTTACATAATTACAGCATTTCTCCACAATTATATGATCTCGGTTACACAATGTTTTATAATAAGAAACCGGAGCTAAATAAGCTGTAGAAAGACAAGCTGAAGTCATAATCAAAGAACTTTAAAAATACGGTCGATACGAAAAGCTTTATAAAAAGGCTTTCCCGAATCGAAAGAAAGCCAGACTCGGCTACCTTTACCCACCAAATGAGAATGAGGAAGAGCTCCGAAGCTTCGCGAATCTGTTCCCATTTCACGATTATCTGCCAATACCCAATAGTAAGGCTGAGCAAAACGATATGAAACTATTTCGGTTTCACCGTCATAGATTCTTCCGTCACGCACCTCTACATCTCT
Organism: Coprobacter fastidiosus; assembly: GCF_982245605.1. Classification (NCBI taxonomy): domain Bacteria; kingdom Pseudomonadati; phylum Bacteroidota; class Bacteroidia; order Bacteroidales; family Barnesiellaceae; genus Coprobacter; species Coprobacter fastidiosus. Next base: position 10,775 of record NZ_CEVCIF010000023.1, read on the forward strand.
TCCTTCATACGCACTCATCAACCGGGCAATAAATGAAGCGTTTTCGGCATTCACCGATGTAGCTTCTCCAAACAAAGGAAGTACGACCCGAAAATTATTGCGATCAAGATTAACTTCTTGTAAAAGATCAGGAGAAGCCAATAGGTTCTTGACTCTAAAATAGTCATAACGAGACAAAAAATAGAGACTTTTTTTCTCGATTTTCGTTGAAACAGGAGTGATATTCAACTTTAAAAACAAGGAATCTATCACCGACTTTACCGAATCGGCGCAGAAATAAGCAGCAATTGCACGGGAAGGCTGAGAAACGAAGTTACCATTAATACGTAAAACCCCATTTTGAAAACTTACCGTATCCCCGGGAAATCCGATACAACGTGCAACCGCAATTTTTTTTCGATCTACCGGAATATTCTTTTCTAAAGAAGGAATATTAAAAACGACAATATCATTACGATTAGGGAACTTTCTGAAAAAATACATTTCCGGGATTCCCAAAGAGATATATGACCGGATTTTCGTACCGGGAATCGTATCATAACAAAACGGTAATGAAACTGGGGTTTGAGGCACACGTACACCGTAACTGCTTTTCCAAACCCAAAGATGATCGCCTTCTAACAAAGTATTTTCCATTTGATTGGCAGGGATACGAAACGATTCGGCACAAAAAGTCCGCAAAAGCCACACCGACAATATAATTCCGACAATCAGCTTCCATGGAATTTTCCCTTCCTGTACGCCCCTCTCCTTCATGAATCATCAATCCTTTGTCACGCATTTGAAGAAACGATCAAAACGAATGCGTCCGTCAAACCAGCCTCTATCTTTATCAATAGACAGCCACACAAACAATGGTTTGCCGACTATATGATCTTCTGGGACAAATCCCCAGCTACGACTGTCCGCCGAATTATCCCGGTTATCGCCGAGCATCATGTAATAATTCATCTTAAATTGATACATATCGGTCTCTTTCCCATTTATATAGATCTTGCCATCTTCTTTTACCTGCAAATCATTTCCCTCATAATTACGAATCACCCGTTCATAAATAGGCAAATTGTCTTGCGTAAGTTTCAATACAGCACCCCGTTCGGGAATCCAAACCGGCCCGTAATCGGCACGGGTCCATTTCTTATAATATCCTAAAGGATACGTATCTCCACCGAAATCTCCCGGTTCGGGAACTATTTTTGTTATAAATTTATAGCTTTTCAGCTTATTTAAAGCTTCTTGAGTAAGAGGAAGACGATAAACCGGATTGAATCCCATATCGGCATTTCTCGGAAAACCCAAATATTCAAGAACATTATCATAACCACGATCTCCACTAACGAGGAAACGATCGTCTTCACTGACATTCAATTCTCTGAAGTTAGATTCTCCCAACCGAATATCCGGACTACTGGTCATTACATAATAATTAAGCTGCATTTCTTTAGGATTTTTCAATGGCTTTCCATCGATATACACTTGATTATTACGAATTTCAAAATTATCTCCGGGCATTCCTATACAGCGTTTCACATAATTTTCTCGACGATCTACCGGACGATAAACGATATCACCGAAAACCGCCTTATTATTGTTTACTGTTTCCCAACCTTCATTATAACAAAGTGTATAATAATCGGGATTCTGAACCTTTAATGCCACCGTATCGCCTGCCGGAAAATTAAACACGACGATGTCGTTGCGTTCTACCTGTCCCAAACCTTTCAGACGATGATAAGGCCATTGCGGCCACTCTATATAGGACTTTGTGTTGATAACCGGCATTGTATGCTGCGCCAGCGGAAAAGATAAAGGAGTGTTCGGGACACGAGGTCCGAAACTCAACTTACTGACAAACAAATAATCACCGACCAATAGGGTCTTTTCGAGAGAAGAAGACGGGATCTTATAATTTTGAAAAAAGAAAGTATTGATCAGATAAACAGCAACCAAAGCATACAAAATGGCATCGACCCACTCCATCGTTTTACGAGTAGCCTTATTTTTCGACTTCTTCCAAAATGTCCAAGGTATAAATCGGGTAATATATATATCGAGCAAAACCAACAGCCCCGGCAAAATATAATAATTATCGAGCCATATCGCAAAAGCTATATAGATGATACATGCTATCGAAAAACGTATCCACCGGCTTTTGCGTACACCGGAAAAACGCCCTTTTATCGATTTTTCCTTTTCCGGGGATATAGTTGTTTTTTCTTCTTCCATTATAATCGTATATTAATGTTGTTCTTAAAATTTAAGCATGTCCTGCATTGTCAAAAAGCCCTTTTTCCCACAAGTAAACTCTGCGGCAATCACTGCACCTAAAGCAAATCCCATACGACTTTTGGCGTCATGAGTTATGCTGATCGTATCTACATCCGATTCGTAAATAACCGTATGTATTCCCGGAACTTCACCTTCTCTTACCGAACAGATTCCGATCTCATCTTCTGCAGGTTCTTTCCCTTCAACCCATTTATTTTTTCGTTCTATATTATCGATCAGACCTTCCGCCAACGTAATCGCCGTACCGCTGGGAGCATCCAACTTATGAACGTGATGTGTTTCTACCATTCTCACATCATAAGCCGGAAAATCATTCATAATTTTTGCCAGATATTTATTGAGTGCGAAAAAGATATTTACTCCTAAACTAAAATTCGAAGCATAAAAAAATGTTTGTCCGGCTTTACAAGCTTCTTTTATTTCAGGCAGATGTTCAAGCCAACCAGTCGTACCCGAAACGACCGGAACTCCGGCAGCAAAAGCCCTGCGATAATTATCCATCGCCACGGCCGGCATAGAAAACTCTATGGCTACGTCGGCACTTTTGAACGCATCAGACGTAAAATCTTCTTGATTATTCACATCAATGACAGAAACGATCTCATGTCCTCGCTGAAGGGCTATTTGTTCAATCGCATGCCCCATCTTTCCGTAACCTATTAACGCTATTTTCATCTGTTCTATTTCTGTTTTAAAACATCTCACAAATCATCCGGTTTTTACCGGATATTCTTTAATTTGCAAATATAATAAATTCAATCTGAAATTTCGAACTCAAAGATTTTTTCCGACAATTCATAACATTCGGATAATCTTTTGAGCATCAAAATTATGATTCAATGGAAAAGTTATTATATTACGTTTGGGAACATCGCCTTTTCGATAACCGGAACTTACTTACGACAAAAGGCGAAAAGATAGAAATTATCGATCCGGGACACCGAAACTCAGACTCCAGTCCGGACTTTTTCAATGCCAAAATCCGTATAGGAGAAAAGTTATGGGCAGGAAATGTCGAAATACATAAAAACGCCTCCGACTGGAAACTTCATAACCATAACCACGATAAATCTTACGATTCGGTAATATTACATGTTATAGAAAACAACGATGCAGAAATTGTTCGTTCTACCGGAGAAATTATCCCCCAACTCATAATACGGTATCCGGACATAATTAAAGACAATTATGAATTATTAATCCATCAAAACTCCTTTCTTCCCTGCGGAGACCGTTTGCATGAACTACCGCCTCTTTTTTTAACCGACTGGATAACGTCTTTAGCGATGGAACGCCTTCAAGAAAAAGCCCGACGGATATGCAACTGGTTAGAATCTTATAGAGGAAATTGGGAAGAAGTATGCTACATTACTTTATCTCGAAGTTTGGGTTTCGGAACCAATAGCGATGCTTTCGAAAGGCTTGCCCGCAGCTTGCCCTTACTGTTCATGCAAAAACATGCCGACTCTCTGTTCCAAATCGAAGCTTTTCTTTTCGGGCAAGCCGGATTACTCGATCCGGAACATTTCCCGAATGATGCTTATTACCAAAGAATGGTAAACGAATATGCATTTCTCAAAAATAAATTCGGACTTTCTCCTCTAAATCCGGAATGTTGGAAATTCGCCCGATTGCGTCCGGCAAATTTTCCTCATCAGCGAATCGCTTTATTGGCACAACTTATTCATCAAGGATTTTCTCTATTTACCCAAATTCGTGAAACTAAAGATGAGAAATCTTTCCGACGACTGTTCGATCTCTACCTAAACGGGTATTGGGATACTCATTACTCTTTCGGACAACCGTCACCACAACGGCCTAAAGCTTTAGGGAAAAGTGCCGTAGATATTTTGCTGATCAATACGGTAGCCCCACTATTATATGCTTATGGAGTAAAAACAGGGAATGAGGTTTATAACGAACGGGCTATGAATCTGTTGGAAAATATAAAAGCCGAACAAAACAGAATAATCCGATATTTTTCTCAAGCGGGAATCAAAACCGATAATGCACTCGACAGTCAAGCTCTGATACAGCTACATACAGCCTATTGCGTGCCTAAAAAATGTCTGTATTGCCGGATAGGACACAGATTATTATCAAGCCCGATAAATCGTAAATAAAATAGAATAAATCTCATTTCAGAGACTATTTAAGAAGTCGTTCAAATTTTCGTAAACCTTTTCTTGTTTTAATATGTTATTTCTAAGAAACACCCCAAACCGGAATTTCTTCAAAGACAGCTCATTCTCAAACAGCATAAATTATTTTTGTATGAAAACAATTAAAGGTACGATCACAGAACAAAATTTATTGAAAGCTTTCGCCGGTGAATCTCAGGCAAGAAATCGCTATTCTATTTTTGCAGAGGTAGCTAAGAAAGAAGGTTATGAACAGATTTCCGGAATTTTTCTTGAAACTGCAGATCAAGAAAAGGCTCATGCAAAACGTTTTTTCGATTATCTTGAAGGTGGTATGGTAATGATTACTGCCGACTATCCTACCGGACCTGTCGGCAATACAGCTCAAAACTTACTGGAAGCAGCAGAAGGGGAAAAGCTCGAATGGTCTTCTCTATATGCCGATTTCTCGGGAATAGCTGCCGATGAAGGGTTTAAAGATATTGCCACAGCGTTTAAGATGATCGCCAAAGTGGAAGAGTTCCATGAATGGCGTTATCGCAAATTGCTTGCTCGGGTAGAAGATAAAATGGTATTCAAACGCGAAGAGCCCATTAAATGGCAATGCCGGAACTGCGGCTTCGTTCACGAAGGAAAAACTCCTCCCGAAAAATGTCCGGCATGTCTGCATCCGAAAGATTTTTTCGAACCTAAACGAGATAATTATTAATGGTGTATTTACGGAGCTCTACGGTTGTCTGAAATTTCGGACAGCCGTATTTTTTTGACTATAAACATATTATCATCACTCTTATTGCATAATAATTTATTTTTCTTATTTTTGTAAAATTAAGAATCCATAATACAATCTCTATACATGAAAAACTATTCGATATTATATTTTCTAACGGTTATACTCTTTGCATGTAATGGTAAGTCCGGTTCTCAGTCCAAAAGCGCCGAACCCTTCGACTCTGCCCAAATTATCAAAATACAAAATGTAATCGATACCTCCGTTAATGGAGTAACTTTTAATGTTTCTTCCGTAAAACCGGCAGACTCTTTACTAAAGACATATCCGGTAAAAGATATGATGGAGTTGAAAATAGAGAAAAAAATATCTTTTTTACCGGATGAACATAAAAATGAACGCCTCATATATACCCGAGACAATGGATTTATAGAAACTTTACAATATTGCTATGACGAACACAGGCCGCTGAAACTGAGTCCGGATCATATCTGGACATTAATCTGTCAGGCGACATCGATACACATAAACCAACATTATGATTCTCTTAAAAATATCATCTTTACAGATGAAAAGAAAGAAGAACTTATCATTCGAAACGACAGCCTCGAAAACAATGCAAGATATTGGGGAACATTGATAAAGGATTTTTGCAATGAAACAAAAAATCATACCCGTAACGACCTTTATGATTTCTTTGTTCCGAACTTTTCGACCACAACCCCAGTTCAGACAACCGTTTACCAAATAACCCTTCTGGAAAGTTACAAAAAGAAATTCTCTTATGTAGGAGAAACCGGATGCGGCATTCCGCAAATAACGATTACGGGAAACAAAGAAGACTGGATATGGATATTCGATCATCTGTCGGATTTGGATAAACTCGGATTAACATGGTGGGGAAAGGAACTTAGACCTATAATAAAAGAGTTTATCAATGTTTTCGATGATAAAATCAATGTTTCATTCTGGGATTCCATATATAAAGATGCCGCAGAATACGGAGCATTCTATATATCGGGTTGGATTATCAAGTTTTTTCCATATTTACCGACAACAGGAGAGGATTTTTTAGGATATACTTCCGAAGGAAAGGGTAAATACGAGTTGGTATATCGCCTGAATCCCTATTTACATGGAAACGATTACAAATTATCTACATTAGGAACTGAAAGTTTTCCCTCCGGTTTATCGCAAATAGACATCAAATGGATAAATTATTTTAACCGAACAACTAAAAAAATGGAAGCTTATTCCGGATTTTTCGGGGTGAAACAGTCACAAGATAAAACACTCGAACCGTTTATTTCCTGGCTCGTATGCAAAAAAGATACTTCAAAAGTAAAAATGGATGTATCCGACGTATTATCTCTATCCCCTAAACATCACAACGACCCGCAATTATGGTCTCCCAGAATATGCAATGAATACACCGATTCGGCTATATATGATATTAAAAGATTCAAATCGCAGCAAGCAAGTCTTTTATTTATACGCAACGAATTGAACCGGAATAAAGAGAAATACCAACAACTGAATAATATCGATCTTTCCGGAGATACATTGCGTTTCGTAATAACTTGTGACGGTTCGGTAGCTCAAATAAAACTGAAAGGCCGCAATACGGAGAATAAGAAACTCATCGACTTTTTCGAAAGGGAGTTGACGATTTTACCTGAATCATGGATGCCCGCTCTCGCCCATCCCGATAAAGTCCTCGATTATTTCGATTTTTCAGAAGAAGAACTGAAATTGAAAGTAAAAGCCAATAGTGAATTGGAGATCGTATTTTAGACAATCTCCTAAACAAGCTTAAACAGAAACGGGATCATACACGAACTCTACTGCACGATCTTGCCGCAATGAAACAGGCACATCGATAAGTCGCTGGTTGCGACTTCCCCGAAAAAATAAGGAGGTATCTTTCTGCGTTTCTACGAATCTACCGTCAACCAATACATCTATATATGGCAATAGGAGGGATAAACGGGCAGAAGCAACGATCTCCTCATATAAATATCCGGTATAGCACCATATATTTTTAGAGGTTTCTTCTTTTATACGACGTGCTAATTCGGTAAAAGCTTCCGGCTGAAAGAACGGGTCACCGCCGCTAAAAGTCACATTGTCGAAATCATTGCTTTTTATTACGGAAAGAATTTCATTCAACGACATTTTTTTTCCGTTACAAATATCCCATGACTGAGGATTATGACAACCCGGACAACGATGCGGACAACCGGCCGAATAGACCGAGGTACGCAACCCCGGTCCGTCGACAGTCGTATCTTCGACAATATCCAATATATATATATAATCAATCATGAACGACACGATCATTAAGTTCAGACAACTTTGCATGATTCCAACGGTCTGTCGTTCCCACCAGATAACCCGTAATCCGCTGAAGCCGGTCTATCTCTTTGCTACCGCAATGAGGACAGGTATCGAGTCCGGCAGAAGCATCTTCATAGCCGCATTGCATACAGCGGTTACGATTATGGTTTACCGATCCGTAACCGATATTATATTTATCCATCATATCGACAACAGCCATAATTGCTTCAGGATTATGTGTAGCATCCCCATCTATTTCGACATAAAATATATGTCCGCCACGAGTCAAGTCATGGTAAGGAGCTTCTATTTCGGCCTTATGTCTTGCACTGCATTTATAATACACCGGAACATGATTCGAGTTGGTATAATAATCTCGGTCTGTAACTCCCGGAATAACACCGAATGTCTGACGGTCTTTTGCCGTAAATTTTCCGGACAATCCTTCAGCCGGTGTAGCCAATACGCTGTAATTATGCTGATATTGATCACAAAAACGGTTTACCTGATCACGCATATAGGTAATAATACGCAATCCCAATTCTTGAGCAGAAGCATCTTCTCCGTGATGTTTACCGACAAGAGCAACCAGACATTCCGCCAATCCGATAAAACCTATACCCAAAGTTCCTTGATTAATAACCGATGCTATCGTATCATTCGGCTTCAACTTCTCACATCCATTCCACAAAGCGGACATCAACAAAGGAAACTGTTTGGCATAGGCCGTCTTCTGAAACTCGAACCGCTCGTGAAGTTGCAGTGCGGTAATCTCGAGCACTTCATCCAGCTTAGCAAAAAAACGAGCAATCCGTTCGCTTTTGTCTCGAATATTCATACATTCTATCGCCAACCGAACGATATTGATTGTCGTAAAAGAAATATTTCCACGCCCTATCGACGTTTTTTCTCCGAAACGATTTTCAAAAACGCGGGTACGACATCCCATTGTCGCCACTTCATATTTATAACGCTCCGGATCATCGATACGCCATTCTTCATGATTATTGAAAGTTGCATCCAGATTTAAGAAATTAGGAAAAAAACGACGGGCACTTACCTTACATGCCAATTTATAAAGGTCATAATTCCGGTCTTCCGACAAGTAACTTACTCCACGTTTTTTCTTCCATATCTGTATGGGAAAAATAGCTGTCGCCCCGTTACCTACACCCTCATACGTAGATCCCAGCAATTCACGAATGATGCAACGCCCTTCGGCCGAAGTATCGGTTCCGTAATTAATAGAACTGAACACAACCTGATTGCCTCCCCGAGAATGAATCGTATTCATGTTATGAATAAAAGCTTCCATAGATTGATGCACCCGACTTACCGTGCGGTTGACTGCATGCTGCACGACACGGGCATCCCCTGTAAGACCATCAAGAGGACGGGTAATATAGTCATCCAAATCTACTTGATAAAGATGAGAATAATCAGTACCGTTCATATCGGAAATTACTTTTATTTCTTCGATAAAACTGTTTCTTACGAACGGAGCTAAATAGAAATCAAAAGCCGGAATCGCCTGTCCGCCATGCATCTCGTTTTGAGCCGTTTCCAAAGAAATACACCCCAAAATACTTGCCGTCTCTATTCGTTTTGCCGGCCTGGATTCTCCATGTCCTGCAAAAAATCCGTTTTTCAAAATCTTATCTAACGGATGTTGTACGCACGTGAGGCTTTTAGTAGGATAATAATCTTTGTCATGTATATGGATATATGAATCTCTTACTGCCGTTTTGACTCTTTCACTCAATAAATAGTCATCTACAAAAGGTTTTGTAGTCTCACTTGCGAATTTCATCATCATACCTGCCGGAGTATCGGCATTCATATTAGCATTTTCGCGAGTTATATCGTTTGATTTAGTCTCTATAATTTCAAGAAAAATATCGCGGGTTTTCGCTTTGCGGGCAATACTCCTTTGATTACGATAAGCAATATAACGCTGGGCTACATCTTTACGGCTACTTTTCATCAGTTCCACTTCGACACAATCCTGTATCGCTTCCACACTCATTTGTTCGCTTCCCCGACATACGATACGATCGGTGATCTGACGAATCAAACTCATATCCTCACCCTTATCGGTATGCAACATCGCCTTACGAATAGCTGCAATAATTTTTTCTTCATTGAAACCCACGATACGTCCATCGCGTTTTACTACTGTCTGTATCATTTTTTTGAGACTAAAATTTATTTTTTATATCGTTTTTATTATCTCTGAATACCGATGTAAAGGTAAAAAATTTATTTCTTATATAACAATACAATTTCTATTTTTGAAAACTTTTTATATAAATAAAATTTATATATAACTAATTATCAACTTTTTAATTTTTAAAATTAGAAACTTCTAAAAATAATATCAATATAAAATTATTCAAAATTGAAAATTGTGTATATATGTAAAATAAAAAAGTTACCGAAAAAATATTACGGTAACTTTCTAAAAGTTTATGATAACAGACTAAATTATCAGTAAAAAATATCTGATCAAATTTTATTTTTCTTAGGATAATCTATCGTATAATGCAGGCCTCTGCTTTCTTTACGTGCCATGGCTTGCTTGATGATCAAATATCCTACATTAATAATATTGCGCAATTCGCATATCTCCCGAGTCACGACCGAACGCTGGAAAAGATCTTCCGTCTCACGATAAAGTATTTCCAATCTGTCCAAAGCTCTTTTCAGACGCAGATTGGAACGCACTATTCCCACATAAGCCGACATAAGCTGTTCTACTTCCCGTACGCTTTGCGTTATCAATACCATCTCTTCTGGCAATGATGTACCCTCATCGTTCCAATCGGGAATATTTTCTTGTATCTTTATATCGGGCAATACTTTCACCGCATGTTTTGCTGCAGCATCTGCATAAACTACCGCTTCTATCAACGAATTGGAAGCCAATCGATTCGCACCATGCAAACCGGTACAAGAACATTCACCTACGGCATACAAGTTTTTTATAGACGTACGTGCATCCAAATCAACTTTAATACCTCCGCACAAATAATGTGCAGCCGGAGCTACAGGAATATAATCTTTTGTTATATCGATCCCCAAACTCAAGCATTTTTGATAAATATTAGGAAAATGCTTTTTGGTCTCTTCCGGGTCTTTATGGGTCACATCAAGATATACACATTCATCTCCGCGAGTTTTCATTTCATTATCGATGGCACGGGCTACAATATCACGAGGAGCTAATGATCGGCGATCATCGTACTTCTGCATAAACTCTTTTCCATCTTTAGTTTTCAATACAGCTCCATAACCGCGCATCGCCTCGGTAATCAAGAAACTGGGACGCTCTCCCGGATTATATAATGCAGTAGGATGAAATTGGATAAATTCCATATCTTTTACATCGCCTTTTGCACGATATACCATGGCAATACCGTCTCCAGTAGCGACAGGCGGATTTGTGGTAGTCCGGTAAACATTTCCTACTCCTCCTGTAGCAATCAAAGTAGTTTTTGAAAGAAATGTATGAATATGGTTCGTATTCTGGTCAAGTACATAAGCACCGTAACATTCTATATTACCGGTGTGACGGGTTACGTTTACTCCCAAATGATGCTGTGTTATGATTTCGATCGCAAAATGATTCTCAAAAACTTTAATTTTCGGATGATTTTTCAAAGCTCTGATCAAACTATCCTGAATTTCAGCTCCGGTATTGTCCTGATGATGCAAAATGCGGAATTCGGAATGTCCTCCTTCTTTATGAAGATCAAATTTTCCATTCTCGTCTTTATCAAAACTTACTCCCCAATCGATCAACTCCTTAATCTGACCGGGAGCTTCTCGCACCACTTTCTCGACCGCAGCCCGATCGCTGATCCAATCTCCCGCAATCATCGTATCTTCAATGTGTTTCTCAAAATTATCGACCAGCGTATTGGTTACAGAAGCAATTCCTCCTTGTGCGTAAAACGTATTCGCTTCTTCAAGACCTGTTTTACAAATTACAGCTACACGACCTTTTTCAGCTACTTTCAAGGCAAAACTCATCCCTGCTATACCCGAGCCTATTACCAAAAAATCAAATTTATGTGTCATATTTTTCTTTTTTTCGATACGATTGCCGAGCGTATCCGAACTTTTCTAAACACAAAGGTAAAAATAAAGTAGCAATGTTGTATCTTCGTAAAAAATCTATTTCTATGCAACGTACATTCAAATCAAAAATAGGAATTCTCACCCATATATTACTGCTGATAACGATCATTCTCCTTTTTTACAGTATGTGGATTAAATCGATCATTTTTTTAGTCATCATGCTCATCATAAACGTATTGTTCGTTCCTTCTTTTATACATACGGAATATATATTCAATAACAATATGTTATATATCAAATCGGGATATTTACCTGTAATAAAAATCAAGTTAGATACTATATCGGAAATTATTTCTCATCCGAAAAAAAACTCGTTATTTACTACGAATCCTACAAAAAGGTATGCTTTATCAAGTGACCAGATTATACTATACTGCAAAGATAATCGGAGAATAGCTATTTCTCCTTATGATAAAGAAGGGTTTATCCGTGAAACAATCAAATGCAATCCCGACATAAAAATCACAAAATAAAATTGATAGAAACAAAAAAGATCTGCTTAAGCGAGACTATTTAAACAGATCTTTTTCATATCATATTTTTCTATCTATCATTTGATTTCTAAACCGAGTTTTTTCAACTGCTTATCATCGGATGTCCCGCCATAAAGAATTTCATATTTTCCTGGTCGTACTTCCATTTTCTCAATTACCGGATTAAAAAATTCGAAAGAAGAAGCCGGCAAATCTATTTTTACAGGTACGGTTTGCCCCGCTTTTACCGAAACACGTTTATATCCTCTCAATGATTTAGAAGGACCTTCGGGATCTTGCAAATTGCGTATATATACTTGAACTACTTCATCCCCGTCTCGCAGACCCGTATTTTTCAAATTCAGACTCAAAAATACCGAATCATTTACCCTCATAGACTTTTTACTCAATTTAGCTTTCGAATAACTGAAACCGGTATAACTCAATCCATGCCCGAAAGGATATAAGAGTTTTCCTTTAAAATAACGATAAGTACGCCCTTGACCTTCGGACATATTATAATTTTCAAAATCAGGAAGATCATCGGAAGATGCATAAAAAGTCAACGGCAAACGCCCGGCAGGATTGTAATCTCCGAAAAGCACATCGGCAACCGCAGTACCCCCCTCCTGTCCCGGATACCAAGCCTGAAGAATAGCGTCCATATTTTTATCTTCCCAAGATAAAGCCATAGTACTTCCCGAACACAATACAAAAATTACGGGCTTTCCTGTTTCTTTCAAAGCTTTCATCATATTTTTCTGTACTTGAGGAAGATCTATATTCGTGCGGTCACCGTTTTTGAATCCGGGATATTTCACTCCCATTTCCTCTCCCTCAAGAGAAGAAGAAATACCTCCGACAAAAATAATAGCATCTGCATCTTTCACTTTTTCGGCGACAGCTTTATAATCGATTTGACGGCTCAACCCTACATCGAATTTAAGTGCTCCTTTTCCTCCTCCCTGATAATATTCGATAAGAATATCATATTTCTTTCCTTTTTCGACATTCATCCGATAATCTTTTCTGGATGCAGGTCCGTTTTTCCAATCCGAAATAATTTCTTTTCCGTCGACATAAACACGGCAACCATCATCTGCCGATATAGTAAATACAACCTCTTCGGTTCGTTCAGGAATAAATACAGACTCGAAACGGGCCGAAAAATCTTTTAGATTCACTCCGGGCATAAAGACTGTTTCTCCTCCCGTATCGAAATTAAAAGGTTCGCTTATTTGACCTGTCGCTGCAATATCTCCCGACAAATCACGATTATTCCAAAAAGTCGCTTTAAAACCTTTTTTACCATTATATTGACACCGATCGAAATAACTGAGAAAAACTTCGGTGTCTACATAATCGCATCCCTTTTCATAAATTACGCTTCCTTCAGGCAACTTCGCTTTAATTCCTTCCAATATAGTAACCGATCTGTCGGGCGTCCCGTTATAATTAGCCCAAAGCATTACCGAGTCATTAGCATTCGGTCCCATTACCGCTACTTTCTTTATACTTTTACTCAAGGGTAACGTATTATTTTTATTACTCAACAATACCATACTTTTACGTGCCATTTCCAAGGCCTTTGCTTTATGCTTATCGCAACAAACTACCGAATAAGGAATAGAAGACCAAGATACCAAAGAGTCATCGTCGAACATTCCCAATTCGAAACGGGCACGAAGCAATCGAAAAACAGATTCATTGATTTTAGTTTCGGTAATTAGTCCTTTTTCCAAAGCTTCATCCAAAGCCCAATAAGAACCGCCGCACTCCAAATCTGTTCCGGATATAACCGCATCTGCCGATGCATCTGCCGCCGAAGCGTGAGTCTCATGTCTGCCTTTTGTATAAAAATCGGCAATAGCTCCGCAATCGGAAACGATAACATCATCGAATCCCCACTCGTCTTTCAATATATTTATCAACAGAGTCTTATTAGAACAACAAGGTTCTCCTTCAAAACGGTTATAGGCGCACATTACTTCTTTCACTTTTCCTTCTGTAACAAGCGCCTTAAAAGCCGGCAAATAAGTTTCTCTTAAATCACGTATAGAAATATTTTCGGCATTATAACTATGCCTATTCCATTCAGGTCCGCTATGAACAGCATAGTGCTTCGCACAAGCGTGAGCCTTATCATACTTTTGAGTACCGTCTCCCTGAAGACCTTTTACGACAGCAAGCCCCATTTTCGTAGTCAAAAAAGGATCTTCTCCATATGTTTCCATGCCGCGTCCCCAACGAGGATCACGGAAAATATTGATGTTCGGAGTCCAGAACGTAAGTCCTTTATAACCGTTATACATTCCTTTTCTCTGAAAATCATGATATTTCGCCCTTCCTTCATCCGAAACCATATCGAACATTTCATAAACAGCCGTATCATCAAAAGTCGCTGCCAGACCTATTGCTTGCGGAAAAACCGTTGCTTTTCCCGCACGTGCAATTCCATGTAAAGCTTCATTCCACCAATCATACGGACGAACGCCCAGACGTTCTATACCTCCGCTGTTATTGTGCATTTGGGCGAACTTCTCTTTCAAAGTCATCCTATTCAATAAATCCAAAGCTCTTTCATCCGGAGATAATTCCGGATTTTTATACGGAGGATTCTCGGCCCTAAAAGAAAAAGCTGAAAAAAACAGCAGTGTAAATAAAATTACTTTTTTCGATTTCATGTGTGTGTTATTGTTTTGTGTAACTAAAAATAATTTATCTATTATAACCAACCCGATTTTTTATACCAGTTTACAGTTTCATAAACACCTTTTTCCAAAGGATAATCAGGTTCAAATTCAAGTTCTTTTTGTAAAGGAGTTATATCGCAAATCCAGTTACGTTGCTTCATAATATTATACTTATCTCTATTAAGCGTACTGGCAGAACCTGTCAAAGACGCAAAAAATTCGGCACAATAAGAAACAATCTTTAGAAAAACAAGAGGTAAACGAATAGGAATGACAAATCGCTTTCCCATAGCTGAAGCTATATATTTGCGAAATTGGGTAGAAGTATAAGCTCCTCCGTCAGAAATAAAATATCCTCGTTGTTTAACACCTTTATCTATAGCCAGAAAAATAGCTTTTACCAAATCCCGAACATAAATAAAAGTTATCAATTGCTTTTTATATCCGACAGAAAAGTCAAATCCGAATTTAATAGTTTTCATCATCAGATAATAATCTTTTTCACGAGGACCGTATACTCCGGTAGGACGCATTATCACGTAAGGAAAATTCGATAAGGAATAAAGATGCTGTTCTGCTTTAAGTTTACTCTTCCCATAACGAGTATTGGGATGCGGAACATCGCTTTGTCGTATAGGAGTAAAACCTGTTTCATCACCTATTCCCCACGCACCCAGACTACTCATCATGATAAATTGCTCGGGGACGGTTTCGGTTTCTATTAAAGCTTCGGTAAAATTTTTTACAAAACCGTAGTTGATCAGATCGAAGTCTTCAGGGTTTTTACATTTTGTCACTCCCAAATTATGAACAATATAATTCCACGCACCGAACTTTTCTTTTTGTTCTGAAAGCTGTTTTTTCAATTGTTCCTTATCATTAAATTTAAGGTCTATAAATTTTATATTTTCATCCTTCAAATATTCTTTATTGGTAGAGGCACGAACACCGGCCCAAGTTTCATAACCTCGCCGCAAAGCTTCTTCTACTATAAAACCTCCTATAAAACCTCCCGCACCCGTAACCAATATTTTTTTGAGCATAAATAACTTCATTTTATATGTGATAAAAGTAATAATAAAAGGAGAATTAACAAAAAATCATATCTTATTATTGCATTTTATTCTCTTGAAGAGCTTTAATAGAGAGATTATTACAATCTTTAAAACATTTTGTTGACAATCTTTTCCTATATTTGCAACGCATATAGAGCTTATAGCCTCTTCATCAAATAAAATCTATGAAGCAATACAAATTACTGAACAACGTTTTAGGTTGGGTCGTGTTTGTCATATCGGCCGTAACTTACATTTTAACGCTGGAACCAACAGCCAGTTTCTGGGATTGCGGAGAATTCATTTCTTCTGCATATAAACTCGAAGTAGGACATCCGCCCGGAAATCCTATTTTCATGTTAACGGGAAGATTTTTCGCAAATTTTGCCTCTGATCCTACTCAGGTAGCCTACATGATAAACCTGATGTCGGGACTACTCAGTGCAGGCACTATATTATTATTATTTTGGACTATAACTCATCTTGCCCGAAAAATAGTGGTAAAAGAAGGAGAAGAGATGAGTATGGGACAAATGATCGCTATTTTGGGAAGCGGACTCGTAGGTTCTTTAGCTTACGCATTCAGTGATACTTTTTGGTTTTCGGCAGTAGAAGGTGAAGTTTATGCATATTCTTCTTTCTGTACGGCTCTTGTATTCTGGCTCATCTTGAAATGGGAAACTGTAGCCGACGAACCTCATTCTTACCGGTATATAGTACTTATAGCTTATCTTATCGGTATATCCATTGCAGTACATCTTCTCAATTTATTATGTATTCCGGCTATCGTACTGGTATATTACTACAGAAAATTCAAAAATACGAATGCAAAAGGCTCTCTTATAGCTATTGCCATTTCGTTCGCTATAATCGTAATTTTATTATACGGATTGATTCCGGGATTTGTAAAAGTCGCCGGATGGGCGGAACTTTTATTTGTAAACGTATTCGGCGCACCTTTCAATACCGGTGTCATTATTTATTTCTTCCTCGTAATAGGATGCATTTCTTGGGCTATTTATGAAACATACAGTCAAAAAAATAAGTTCCGTTTGCGGCTCTCTTTTTTAATAAGCGTCATTATGGTAGGTATTCCTTTTATAGGAGATAAAATATGGATAGGCATATTGTTATCTATCATTTTAGCTTGTTATCTTTTCTTCAAAGAAAAGCTGCCGGTTCGTGCTTTGAATACTATTTTGGTATCTATCATGGTTATTTTCATAGGTTACTCTTCTTATGCCCTGATCGTGATTCGTTCTTCTGCAAACACGCCTATGGATCAAAACTCTCCTGAAGATGTATTCAAATTGGCAAGTTATCTGAATCGGGAACAATATGGAGATCGTCCTCTTCTGTTCGGAAATACGTTCGTATCGGATGTAGCACGCGACAATAACGGAGCACCCATGTTTAAGGAAGGTTCAGCTATATGGAGAAGAAATATAAAAACCGATAAAAACGAAAAAGACAAATATATAATCATAGACCATAAACGAGATTATATATATACTCCCGAACTGGATATGTTTTTCCCTCGTATGTACAGCAGTAGTCCTCAACATATAGAAGCTTATAAAGAGTGGACTAATTTCAAAGGAAAACCTGTTAAAGTAAAAAATTACCAGGGAGAAACTCATACAGTCTATAAACCTACTTTCGGAGAGAATTTGAAATTCTTCCTCGATTATCAATTGAATTTTATGTACTGGCGTTATTTCATGTGGAATTTTGCAGGACGCCAAAATGATTTGCAAGGAAACGGAGAGGTAAGTAAAGGTAATTGGATCAGCGGTTTTAATTTTATAGATAAACACCTGGCCGGAGATCAGACTAATCTTCCTTCTGAACTGGCAAACAATAAAGGACGCAATGTATTTTACATGATGCCGCTCATATTGGGTCTTATAGGATTATTCTTTCAAGCATATTCGGGAAAAAAAGGTATAGAAGGATTTTGGGTAACGTTCTTCTTATTTTTCATGACCGGTATAGCTATTGTTATTTACCTGAATCAAACTCCTTATCAACCGCGTGAAAGAGATTATGCTTATGCCGGTTCTTTCTACGCATTTGCAATTTGGATAGGTTTAGGTGTAGCGGCAATAAGTAAAGGTCTTGAAAGATACCTTTCTCCGAAAGTGGCATCTTCCATAGCCACCGTACTCTGTCTCATAGTACCTATACAAATGGTAAGTCAGACATGGGACGATCACGATCGTTCGGGACGTTATACTTGTAGAGATTTCGGTAAAAATTACCTTTCCTGTATAGAAAAAGACGGTATTATTTTTACCAACGGAGATAACGATACTTTCCCTTTATGGTATGTACAAGAAACGGAAGGTTATCGTACCGATGTACGTGTATGTAATCTAAGTTACTTGCAAACTGATTGGTATATAGATCAGATGAAGAGTCAAGCTTATGAATCTACTCCTCTTCCTATATCTATGAAAGAATATCAATACGGTAACGGAAAACGCGAATATGCTTACTTATATAACGTTACACAACAACCTATGTCGGTAAGCGATGCAATGAACTTTTTCTTGTCCGATGAAGAATGGACCAAGAAAATACCCGAAGCACAAGGTACTTTCAACTATTTCCCTACCAATGCTTTTTATATACCTGTAGATTCTGCATCTGTATTGAAATCGGGAACTGTAACTCCTGAACTGAAAGACAGTATCGTTAAAAGAATAGATTTGTCATACACAAATAAAAATTCCATGACATTAAACGAAATAGCTATTCTGGATATGATCAATACAAATGCGAAAGAAGGCTGGAAACGTCCTATATATTATGCAGTAACCGTAGGACCGGAAATGTATATGAATCTTAAACCGTATTTCAGCCGTGTAGGATTGGCATATCGTATCGTACCTGTCAAAAATCCGGATGGAGACAGTTCTATCGATACGGAAAAAATGTATGACAATATGATGAACAAATTCGTATGGGGAGGCATTGAGAATCCGAACGTTTATTTAGACGAAAACATAAGAAGAATGTGTTTTACGCTGCGTATGATGTTTGTAGAACTTATCGGCCAGCTAATGGAAGAAGGTAAAACAGATAAAGCATTGAAAGCGTTGGATTATTGTATGGAAAAAATTCCAGGCACGGCAATTCCTCACGACTACATTTCTACTCAATTGGCTATGAATTATTATCAATTGGGACAAAAAGAAAAAGCGAAAAAACTATTGGAAGAGATAGCCGATAATTCTTTCGAATACCTCAAATGGTACACAACTCTTACTCCTAATCAATTGAGATCGATAGACAGAGATGTACAGATCAATCAGTTTATTCTTATAAAAAATGTCATACCTATGTTCATTTCTCAGAACGATCAAGAATCGGCAATGAAATATGTCAATAAACTAAAAAGCATAGGTATAGATCCTACTGCCATGCTGCAACAACAGTAAAAATATAAATATTCGACGAATAGGATATTCTCGTTATAAGAGAGAATATCCTATTTGTTTTAAAAAGTTTTGGTCATGTTGATAGAACAGCCGCCTTATTTATATAGAATGCTTTATCCGGAAACAATATGGCGTATTCCGGTTCCGGGAAAAGAAAAAAATATATATCTTACTTTCGATGACGGTCCTATTCCCGAAGTAACTCCCTGGGTACTTAACTTATTGGATCATTATCAAGTAAAAGCTACTTTTTTTTGTGTGGGAGAAAACGTTGCCCGAAACAGAGAATTATATGAAGAGATAAAATTGCGGGGACATTCTACGGGAAACCATACAATGAACCATATACAAGGTATAAAATATACTACTCAAAACTATGTGAGAAATGTAGAAGCGGCTAATCAACTCATAAAAAGCCAATTATTCAGACCTCCTCACGGTCACATGCGTTTCTCTCAACTCCTCACTTTACAAAAACTCGATTATCATATTATCATGTGGGATGTGGTAACTCGCGATTACAGTAAAAAATTAAACGGAGAAGATGTTTTTAATAACGTGAAGAAATTTGTAAGAAACGGATCTATCATCGTTTTCCACGATTCTCTCAAATCTCAAAAAAATTTACGTTATGCTCTTCCTAAATCAATCGAATGGTTATTAGAAAAAGGATATAATTTTGAACGAATTTTCCCTTAAAAATAAAATCTTCGAACGAGCTTTTGCCTTAGGTTTCTCAGCTTGCGGTATAACCCCTGTAAAAGAAGTCGATGCAGATTGCCGTTTGCATTTCGACAAATGGTTACAGAAGGGTAAAGAAGCCCGAATGCAATATATGAGAAATTATAAAGACAAAAGATTCGATCCTCGATTATTGGTAGAAAACGCTCGTTCTGTGCTTGTAGTAGCCTTGAATTATTATCCCTCTATACACATTCCTGAAAATCATCCTCAATTCGCACTATATTCTTATGGACAAGATTATCACATTGTTCTAAAAGAAAAATTAAATGAATTATTTTCTTATATAAATACACTGACTCCCATAGAAGGAAGAATATTTTGCGATACAGCTCCCATCATGGAACGTTACTGGGCTCAGCAGGCCGGTATAGGATTTATAGGAAAAAATACACAACTGATCATACCGGGAAAAGGATCTTTTTTCTTTTTAGGAGAAATAATTTCTTCTCTCGAACTACCATGGGATACTCCCATGCAAAACAGATGCGGACATTGCAATTCGTGCATCGAACACTGTCCCACACAGGCTTTGATTCCGGGCGATTTTACGACACTTGACTCTAACAGGTGCATATCATACCAAACGATAGAGAACAGGTCTGATATTCCATTTGAAATAGGCTCTAAAATGAATAATAGAGTATATGGTTGCGATACTTGTCAGAAAGTATGTCCTTGGAACAGGTTTTCTATTCCCACAACAATACCGGAGTTTGAACCTTCTTCCGAGTTTTTATCTCTCGATCAAGAGAAACTTGAACATCTGACACACGAAGATTATAACCGCATATTTAAAAAATCGGCTGTCAAACGAATAAAATACGAAGGACTTCTAAGAAATATAAATATACTTCGAAAAAATAAATCAGAGTCCTAATTTCGCCGAAATATCGAGCATTCTCTGAATAGGCAATACGGCCTTTTCTCTTATTTCAGCGTCCACTGTAATTTCAGGTTGCTCATATTTAAGGCAGTTATATAATTTTTCCATCGTGTTTAACCGCATAAAATTACATTCATTGCAAGCACAAGTACTGTCATTAGGCGGGGCGGGAATAAAAATTTTATCAGGATTCTGTTTCTGCATTTCATGCAAAATACCCGATTCCGTAGCTACGATAAATCGTCTTGCTTCAGACTGAGTTGCAAATTTCAATAATGCAGCCGTAGACCCTATTTTATCAGCCAACGTCAATATGACGTTTTTACATTCAGGATGCGCCAATAATAAGGCATCAGGATACTCTTTTTTTAATTCCACTATTTTTTCAACAGAAAATTGTTCGTGTACATGACATGCACCATTCCACAGCTTCATATTACGCCCTGTGACGCTATTTATATAATTCCCGAGGTTTCTATCAGGTCCGAATATAATCTTTTCTTCAACAGGAAAACTTTCTACTATTTGACGGGCATTCGTAGAAGTGACCACTACATCGGTAAGAGCTTTGACCGCAGCCGATGTATTAACATAAGAAATGACCGTGTGTCCGGGATTTTTTTTGATGAATTCGGCAAAGTCGGTAGCATTGCAACTATCGGCTAAAGAGCATCCGGCATTCAGATCGGGAACTAAAACTTTTTTATCGGGACAAAGAATTTTAGCTGTTTCACCCATAAAATGAACTCCGCATAATACGAGAATGTCGGCTTTTGTCCGAGATGCCCATTGAGCTAAAGCCAGACTGTCCCCTACAAAATCGGCTATATCTTGTAAATCTCCCGATTGGTAGTAATGGGCAAGTATCACGGCATTCTTATCTTTCCGCAATCTATCGATCTCTTTTCTCAAGTCTATACCTTCCGGAACAGGGAAATCGACATATCCCTTATCGATGTTCACAATACTCATAATTATATTTCTTCTTTTATTTATTTAAAACTTAAAATAGATGATGATAATAGCTTGTTGATAGTATTGATATCTTTTTTATAAGAACTATTGTATATTAAGTTATTAAGGTTTTATGTCTTTTTATAAAGAGTATATCAACATCTGTTTTCTCTTATTATAAGAGTTTTACCATCATAATTAACTATACGTTAATAAGTAGCAAAGTTAAAAACTTTCTTTTATTTACTGTATGGATAAACCCTTATTTTACAGTTGATATATTCATTTAAAACTTTTGTGTTTTTGATTTGTAATTTAGATTTCTCGTTTCATATAATAGAATATTTTAATTGTCCTATGTTTGATGAGAAAAAGTTATTCTTTATTTATCCGATGTTTTTCACAAGTTATCAGCATACTTTTAATAGGGTTTGCACAAAGAGAAAATTATATCTTTGCAATATATTAAGATGCGTAATATTTAGAGATAATGAAAAAGAAGACTATTTTAGAACTTGATCGAATTTCGCAGGAAGAATTTAAAAAGAAAAATAAGATACCTCTTATAGTGATTCTGGATAATGTAAGGAGTTTGAATAATGTAGGGTCGGTTTTTCGCACAAGCGATGCTTTTTTAGTGAAAGCTGTTTATTTATGCGGCATTACTGCTACTCCTCCTCATCCTGAGATACATAAAACGGCTTTAGGAGCAGAAGATAGTGTCGAGTGGCATTATTTCGAGGATACTAACGCTGCTGTTGATAAATTACATGAAGAAGGGTATATCGTGTATGCCATAGAACAAGTTGAAAACAGTATCATATTATCTGATTTACAGTTGAATAAAGATTGTAAATACGCTGTCGTTTTGGGTAATGAGGTGAAAGGAGTGCAACAAAGCGTTGTTAATAAGTGTGATCAAAGTATAGAGATACCTCAGTTCGGGACAAAGCATTCTTTAAATGTATCGGTAACTGCAGGATTAGTTATATGGGATTTCTTTAAAATGTTGAGATAAATTTTATGTATTAAAGTTGTCCCGATTCTACTAAGATACATATTCTTTCCAGCATTTTGTCGCTCCCTTCCGGTTCCCATTCTTTTTTAAGGCTCACTCCGAACAAACTTCCGAAAGTTTGCCATACATTTGCCCGGAAACCTCCTAAAAAAGCTTTTATAAGATTGAAGGAAGATTGATTACATTCTCTGTCTATGAGTTTTATGAGCAATTTAGCTTGAGAATAGGTGAATGTTTTCAATACGGGTTTATATTCTTTGAAAAGTTCCTTCTCCATACGTTTTAAATGAGCTTTTCTTTCTTTTTCAGGTAGGGTTTGTATATATTCATAAGTTTCTATGAGTGCATTATATACAAGTTTTGCGTAGGGCAGAGTTTTTTTTACATCACGTACGGTTCTCCAGTAGTATTTTTCTTCTTTGCTGTTTTTGAATTTTAACGGGGGGAAACAATAAACAGGTCGCATAAGTACCATCCATACAGTATCTCCGTTTTCTATAATTGTCCTGTACATCTGATTATAAGCTACGGACTGACTATGTATAGGGGAGGTTAACCCGCATAAACATACTATGCTACATATTATGACTACTACTTTCTTCATCAGTTACAAAAATAGTGTATTAGTAAGTATGAATTTTATTTTTTGCATTATTTATTATATAGTTTCAGCTTGTTAATAACTAGTAATTTATCTGTTTATAAGATATTGATTATATTATATAATCAATTGTATATAAGTTTATTATTTTGTTTATTAACAATTAGAGTAAAATAGTTGATATAACAATTGACAATTCGTTTTTGTTACAGAAAAAGCGAATGATTATTTTTGTAGTCGGTAAAAAGGAAAAATATGTCAACTATTCTATTTAGAGAAATTGTTTTCGGACCGGTACATAGTAGAAGATTGGGTGTTTCTTTAGGAGTGAATCTTTTACCCGATGACGGTAAAGTATGTTCTTTCGATTGCATTTATTGTGAGTGCGGATATAATGCCGACAAGCGGGGTAAAAACGGCTTGCCTACTCGGGAGGCTGTGTATAATGCATTAGATGATAAGTTGAAGCTTATGGTCGAAAAGGGAGAAAAACCAGATGTTATTACCTTTGCCGGTAATGGTGAACCTACTTTGCATCCGCAGTTCGAAGAAATAATAGAAGATACTATAAATTTGCGGAATAGATATTTTCCGGAGGCTAAAGTGAGTGTTTTATCTAATGCCTGTCATATAGGAAAAGAGTCTGTCTTCAGAGCATTGAATAGAGTGGATAATAATATATTGAAATTGGATTCTGTATTTTTAGATACTATAAAACTCATTAATGAACCTAATCAACCGAAATTTTCGGTTGATAAGTTAGTTGATAATCTGAAACGTTTTAATGGAAATTTGATTATACAGACTTTATTTTTACGTGGAGAGCATAAGGGTAAAAGAATAGATAATACGACAGATAAAGAAGTGGATGCATGGTTAGAAACCGTAAAACTCATAAACCCTAAACAAGTAATGATTTATAGTATAGATAGAGAGACTCCTGAGAAAAACCTTGTAAAACTATCTAAGGAAGAACTTGAAAAAATAGCTTTGAAAATACGTCAAGCCGGTCTGAATGTTTCAGTTTCGGCTTGACATTATAGTAGAATTTATCTTTGAAAATTAAATAAGCTATAAAACAATGTTTCCGTTGTAAGAAATACCTTGTTTATTGTTCGGTTGTACATGTATGTATGCTCTACCTGACGAAGGCCACATATCTATGGATACCTTGAAAAAATCTTCGTTTCCTCTTATATTGAAACTAACGGCATACTTTCCTTTTTTAAGAGTACGAAGTTTATAATTTTCGTATTTGTTTTTTGCTTTTATTCCTCCTTCTCCGCCACCGTAAGGAACAGAATAAGCTACACCGAAATAAGGAAGTTCTATATATGCCGAATCGTTACTTATTTTTACAGAATAGGGAGAGGTGAGATATACGGTCTTTCCGTTCATGGGAGAAGCTGAAATAACCGATATTTTATATTTTTTATTCTGTATGGCATCTAATATTTTTTTACTCTCTGTTTGTTGTGTTTTTTCTTTCTGAATAGAATTTGCCGATACTGATTTTTTGTTTTGTGCCGTTGCAAAAGTAATGCAGATAGTGGCAGTCATACATAATATTAAAATCTTTTTCATAACAAATTTATTTTAAAACCTGTGTAAATTTTCCGATAAGGAAATATTATCAGGTCAGATTAGTATTTTCACTCATCATATAGCCTGCTGTCATCCTCGTAAAATCAGAAAAAAATTCTCGAAAGGAACTTTTAAATCTGACCCGGGCAAAATTCAAACAGGATCTTAAAGTTCAGGAAAAAAGTCATCAGTTTACTATTAATATTTTGGTAACGACACCTTCTTTTCCATTGCTGGATGAAGCAAATACCAAATATACTCCTGTTTTCACCCTATCTCCGTTTCTGTTCAATCCGTTCCAAACCATTTGGCCGCCTTCCGAATAATCTTGATAAATAAGATTTCCGGTAGTATCGGTAATTTTGACTAAAGATCTTTCCTGTAATCCTGTAATTGTTATAACTCCTGTATAATCAGGACGAACAGGATTAGGAAATGCATATACGTTGGAGAAATCTTCCTTGGGTTCGGTCGCATCGGAACGGTAAGAAACCAATCCTTTTTCAGTTCCGAAAAATACCTCTCCGGTAGTTTTATTTATGGCTATCGAGAGAACATTATTCGAAGGCAATATACTATTGTCCATATTAAAGTGGTGTATGGTTTCAAGACCGTCTTCACTAACCAAATATACTCCCGATGATTGGGTAGCTATCCATTTGCGGTTAGCTCCGTCTACAGCGATATATTGTATATTTTCATCATTTAGAAGTAAATCTGCTGCGTTTGTTCCGTCATTTCTCGGTATTTTTATCCGTGTACACCTAAAATCCGATTGCATGAAATTGTCAGGATTATTTAGTACGATAGGTCCTCTATTCGTTCCTATCCATAACTGTCCGTTTCTGTCTTCTGCAGCACAGATAAAGTCGTTTCCGTCTATCTGTTTATTATCCTGATCCGAAAAAGTCGAAAATTTTCGGGTCTGGTCATCGCTCATATTTTCTAAAGTATTATTCGTATTAAAAGCGAAAACAAAGGATGTTTTAGGAACAATAACCCATTTAGAAGAAGAATGTTTACATAATATTATTTGTTCGGTATATTGTTGTGTTACTATGTCGGGATAATTAAGTTTTATCCAATTTCCGTCTTTTTTCATGACAAGAATACCGGGTGTACTGTAATTTATCATCCACAGGTTTTTAGATGAATCAAAATTCAAACAATTTACTTTATGACTCCATCCACCGGAAATAGGAGAATTATCTTCTGTTCCATTCCAATGGGTGTCATATTGCTTATTTTTGAAACGATATAACCCTTCGAACCATGTTCCTATATAAAAAGTTTCCGGATCTTCCGGATCTTCGGCAATATTGTAAGTCGTACAAAATTTTATATCCGGATGTATGGTCGTAGGGATATTGTCAGTTTCTATATTAGACCATTTATTATTTTCGTAAATCGATATGTGGGAATCTATGTATTGGTCATAAATATTTTTACTGCCTACCCCCTGTGTACTGACATATAATTTGCCGTTGTCGGTCATAGTCAAAAAATAGGGAATATTGACAGTCGAGTAATTGAGGTTGTCTATATTTTTAGATTGCTGGAAAGATTCGTTGCTTCTTTTAAATGCGGCAATGCCTTTTTTATGCAATATCCAATATGTATTTTGTCTATTATTCATACTTACATCTATCGGAATAATATCCGACATATTGTAATCAGAATAAATGATTTCATCGGTTTTGTTATTGTTTTTATCATATACTATTATGTTATTTGTTCCGCAGGCCATATAGCCGGTATTCGTTTCTTTTATAGAGGATATATTACCTTTATTGTAAATAGTGCTAGAATTACTTTCCGTATCGAAGTAAATGATATTTTTATTAGTATCTAACATCCACATTCCGTTTTCTAAAGAAAGCAATTGAGTGCCTTCGGTCGAATAGCATTTTTCCCAATTGTCGAAATCATATAATACATCATCCAATTTACAGCGATAAAGCCCCTCTCCTTGTACCAGACAATAAAAGTATTCTCCCATTACTGCGGCAGAATTAATGGCTTTATTAAAATTATAAGTTGTTTTTATCTCTTTTTTGGGAACATTCAATATAACGATACCGAAATCTGTAGAAAGATATATTTCATCTTTATAGAAAGTTATGTCATTGATATTTTTAGAAGAAGTTATGGCTGTATTTTTTATGTAAGGTATGTTATATACCGATTCCCCTATTATAAGATCTATATTGCTGTTTGTATAAGCAATTGTCAATATATCGTGTTCATCGTTATATTTTATAAGTTTTATATCGTTGTCGAATAATATATTCAACCGGTTCAATTCCCTGAATTCTTCGTCTTCTTTACCATAAGAAAACAAATATCCGTTCGAAAGAAAATATATTTTATCTTTCGTTTCCGTTATTTGTGAAGGTGTAAGAAATACCGGATAAATTTTCCATGCTCCTACTTCTGTCTGGGCGAAAGACAGAAGAGAATAAAGTAATATACCGACAAAAAAGAATAATTTCTTCGTCATAATCGAGGTACTCTTTTTTTATTGTATAGATTGCAAAAAGTTTATAAGTTTCTTTACAGCTAAGGCTCTGTGACTTATTTTGTTTTTTATGTCATTTCCTAACTCTGCGAATGTTTGAGTATATCCGTCCGGTACAAATATAGGATCGTATCCGAATCCTGATTCTCCTTTTTTTTCTGTGATTATTTCTCCTTCTATTTTTCCTTCGAAAAGATATTCGTTGTTACCTGTTATTAATGCTATGCAAGTTCTGAAACAGGCTGAACGATCGTTTTTGCCCTTTAAATTTTCAAGGACTTTTTGCATATTTTTCTCTGAGTTATGATCGTTTCCGGCATATCGGGCCGAATATACTCCGGGTTCGTTATTTAAGGATTTTATTTCGAGCCCCGTATCGTCTGCAAAACAGTCGTAACCGTATTTTTCTTTTATATATCGAGCTTTAATAAGTGCATTTTCTTCTATCGTACTTCCGGTTTCAGGGATGTCTTCATGACAATTTATATCATCGAGGCTTAAAATATTCAATGCATTATCAAGAATGTTCCTGATTTCTTCTAATTTATGCTTATTATTTGTTGCGAAGACGATTTGTTTCATAATAGAATAACTTATTGTATATAACGTTATAAATAAACTTATTATTGTTAGTTCTTTCTGAAACAAAAGTATAAAATATAAAATGAATATTCTATATAATGATTATCTTATTGTTATAGAATAAAATTATCTATTTTTGTTTTTAAAATAGATTTTATGAAATCGATACGGGCATATAAGTTTTTTCGGGAGTTCGGAAATATATTATATAGGAATAAAAATTATTATTATTTTTTGATTGGTATAGGTTTCTATTGGGCTTTATTTTTTACACTATCAGATTTTATATCTATACCATGTTCCTCTTTCAAAGATTATGTAGGTAATGGAATTCAATGGGCTTGCGTTTCGTTTGTCCCGTTTCTTTTTTGGGTATTTGTTTCTATGAACAAATATTTGTTCGCTTTTCTTTTTCCTTTATTCAGTATTGTATGTGCTGTACTTGCCTATTTTAGATATGCTTATAAATTTGTTTTAAACAGTATGATGCTGTATACAGCTTTTAATAACGATGTGCGTATAACGGCAGAGCTTATTTCTCCTTATTTGGTGTTATTTGTACTGATAAATCTGTTTATTTCTTTTTTATTTGTACGGTATCTTTGGAAAATGAAGATATATAAAAAGTCTTGCTTGTTTTCTTTTAATGGTTTCTTAGCATTTTCTCTTTTCTTTCTGATGTTTCAAGGCAACTCCCCTATAAAGAGAATGATAGAGAAGCGTATTCCGGCCAATCTTGTTTTTACTACTCTCGATTATTATAAAGGAAAGGCAGATATAGCTAAAGAGAGAGAACGCTCTTTTGACTATGTGAAATCGGAATGCGATTCTATTACTGTGGTTTTGGTTATAGGAGAATCTCTTCGTCCCGATCATCTTTCTGTAAATGGGTATTTTCGTAAAACTACTCCTAATCTCGATACTCTCGGTGTTATATCATTTCCTAATGTAAATTCTTTATATTCTTATACAAATCAAGCTCTTCCCTATTTAATGACTCGTACCGATACGTTGCATACGGATAGAGCTTATAAAGAGAGGTCTTTTATAGATGTATTCAAGGCCGGAGGGTTTCATACTTCGTGGATAAGTAATCAAGATTCGGAAAAGTCGTATGTTTATTTTATAAATGAAGCCGATACAATTTTTTATGTAAATCGATCTCATGATGTTTATAGTTTCGACCAATGGCTTGATGAAGATATATTACCTTATTATAATCGAATGATAGACTCTGAGTATTCTAAAAAACTGGTAATTCTTCATACTATCGGTTCGCATTGGTGGTATAATTTGCATTATACAAAAAAATATGAAGTATATAAACCTGTTTTGAAGAGTAAGATCATTTCTTATTGTACAGATGAAGAAATCAAAAATTCGTATGATAATACGATCTTATACACCGATTATATTCTTTCTGAAATAATAGATAAGTTAAAAGATAAAAACGCTGTTTTGATATTTGTTTCGGATCATGGTGAGGCTTTAGGAGACGATTCTTTTTATTTACATGGAACCTCTCATCCGGCAATGTTCCGTACGGCAATGTTTGTATGGATGTCTGAAAAATATAAGTCATTGCATCCTGAACATTTGGAGAATGCCTTAAAAAATAAGGATAAATCTTATATGACCGATTTTGTTTTTCCTTCTATTATAGATGCCGGATGTTTGGATACGGATATACTCGTTAAGAGTAAAAGTATTTTTGCAAGTTCGGAATAGCAGCAAATGAATATTATCCTTTGATCTTATCAAAACCTTCTCCATACACGCCGACTACATTAGATTGAGATATGAATGCGTGAGGATCTATTTCTTTTACCAGTCGGAAAATCGATAAGGATTCGTTTCTTTTGGCAAGGATGACCAATACTTTTTTGGGTTGTTTAGAGTACCATCCCATTCCATCAAGAATAGTGACGCCCCTGTTGATATCCTTGTTGATACGGTCTGCTATTTCCTCATACTTTTCTGAAAATATCAATATTTGTATAGATCGTCTGACTCCGTTTATAACCATATCGCAGGTATAAGTCATGACTGCCATGACTACGATCCCGAAAACAATTTTTTCGATGCTATGGAAAAGTACGTAAGAGGACGATATGATAAGAAAGTCGCAATACAAAATAGATCTTCCTAAAGATATTTCTTTATACTTATTTATCATGGCGGCAATAATATCTGTTCCTCCGGTGCTGCCGTTATGGGTGAAGACAATACCTATTCCCGCTCCGCAGAGTATTCCTCCTATGATGCACGACATAAACGGTTCTCCGGTAATAAGCGGTTCTTTTATATACATTCCGAAAAATGAAAGAAGCAAAGTCATGACTATGACGCTGAATATGGTGCGTATGCAGAACTGTATTCCCAAAATACGTATTGCTGCTATTAGCAGTAAAGCATTTAGTGTAAAATAAGATATTGCTACCGGGATTTTAGTCCCGAAAAAGATGAGTGCCGAAACTCCGGCAATACCACCGGTGGTGATTTCATTGGTAAGTAGAAAACTCGTCCATCCGAAAGCATAAAGAACTAATCCGAAGACGATGATCGTGTAGTCTTTTATTTCGATCCAGGCTTTATGAGAATTTAGATTCATAATGCTGATACTGTTTATATTATTGTTATCAAGAACCTTGTCTGAATTTTCCAATAAGAAAATATGATCAGATCATTTTTGTGTTTTTTCCGGACTGTTTTCTTGTTTTCATTCGTCAGATAGCCTACTATCATTCTCGTAAAAAAGGTTCTCAAAAGAAACTTTCAAACTTGCCCTGAGCAAAATTTCGACGCTCTAAAACAATTTCAAAGTTACATCTTTTTTGTATTTTTCCAAATTTAGGTTCTTAGCAGACTGATATTCATAAACAACCCCGAAAAGTCTTAATTATTATACTTTTCGGGGATATTCTTGTAAAAATTTTTTCGTTTAAAGAACGATATTGACGATTTTTTTAGGGACGATGATGATTTTCTTAGGAGTCTTTCCATCTATCCATTTTGCAGATGACGGATGTTCCAATACTGTTTTTTCTATTTCTTCTTTAGAAGCATCTGCTGCGAATTCGATATTGAAGCGGGCTTTTCCATTGAATGAAATTGTATAGTTGACAGTATCTTCTTTAAGATATTCTTCATTGAATCCCGGCCATTGAGCATCACATACCGATGTCGTGTGTCCTAATTGCGACCATAATTCTTCGCATATATGCGGTGCGAACGGAGTCAGCAGTATTATGATTTGTTCCAGTATTTTACTGTTTCTGCATTTTAACGCAGAAAGTTCATTTATACAAATCATAAAAGCACTGATAGAAGTATTGTATGAGAAATTTTCTATATCCCAGCTTACTTTTTTGATGAGTTTGTGTAATGATTTCAGTTCTTCCCGTGTAGGTTCTTCGTTGTTTACGACCAATTGGTCTCCGTCGAAGAACAGATTCCAGAATTTTTTCAAGAAACGGTGTACACCGTCTATACCGTTTGTATCCCAAGGTTTACTTTGTTCGAGTGGGCCTAAGAACATTTCATATAAACGGAGAGTATCTGCACCGTATTTTTCTACTATATCATCCGGATTTACGACGTTGAACATCGATTTTGACATTTTTTCTACTGCCCATCCGCAGATATATTTTCCGTCTTCTAAGATAAATTCTGCCGTTTCGAATTCAGGTCTCCATTTTTTAAAGGCCTCTATATCGAGAATATCATTACTTACGATGTTTACATCTACGTGTATAGGGGTCGTGTCATATTCCTTTTTAAGATTGTATGATACGAATGTATTGGTATCTTTTATTCTGTAAACGAAATTAGACCGGCCTTGAATCATACCTTGATTTACTAATTTGCGGAATGGTTCGGCTTCACAGACAATTCCCAGATCATACAGAAATTTGTTCCAGAAACGGCTATAAATAAGGTGTCCGGTGGCATGTTCGGTTCCACCAATATAGAGATCTACATTGCGCCAATATTCGTTAGCCTCTTTCGATACGAGCGCATTGTTATTATGCGGGTCCATATAACGGAGATAATATGCTGATGATCCAGCAAATCCGGGCATGGTGCAAAGTTCTAAAGGAAAGTGATCTTCTGTTTCCCAATTTTTCGCTCTTCCCAGAGGCGGTTCACCTTGTTCGGTCGGTAGAAACTTATCTATTTCCGGCAATAACAAAGGCAATTTGCTTTCGTCCAGCATATAGGGCATATCGTCTTTATAATAGACAGGAAACGGTTCGCCCCAATATCGTTGGCGGCTAAAAATGGCATCGCGCAGACGATAATTGACTTTGATCCGTCCTAATCCTTTTTCTTGTATAAAGGCTTTTGTTTTAGCTATAGCCTCTTTTACTTCAAGGCCGTTGAGGTCGAGACCGTTTCCGCAAGAATTGATCATTTTACCCTCTTTGGCATCGAAGCTTTCTTCGGAAACGTCGCAGCCCTCTATCAACGGGATGATCGGCAAGCCGAAATGTTTAGCAAAGGCATAGTCGCGGCTGTCATGTGCCGGTACTGCCATAATTGCTCCTGTTCCGTACCCGGCGAGCACATAATCGCTTATCCAGATAGGAATTTTTTCATTATTCAGCGGATTTATGGCGTATGCTCCGGAGAATACGCCACTTACGCTTCTGTCCATTAATCGTTCTCGCTCTGTTCTGTGTTTGATACTGTCCAGATAGGCATCTACCTCTTTTTTTTGTTCAGGAGTAGTAACCTGTGCCACGTAATCGCTTTCCGGAGCTAATACCATAAAAGTGACTCCGAAGATCGTATCGGCACGTGTTGTGAATATCGTAAACTCTACATCCGATTCTACTACTTTAAATTTCATTTCAGCACCTTCGGAACGTCCTATCCAGTTTCTTTGCGTTTCTTTGAGAGACTCGCTCCAGTCTATCGTATCGAGTCCGTCGAGCAGGCGTTGAGCATAAGCCGATACCCGTAAGCACCATTGACGCATAATTTTTTGTT
Source organism: Coprobacter fastidiosus (assembly GCF_982245605.1). Classification (NCBI taxonomy): domain Bacteria; kingdom Pseudomonadati; phylum Bacteroidota; class Bacteroidia; order Bacteroidales; family Barnesiellaceae; genus Coprobacter; species Coprobacter fastidiosus. The sequence continues at coordinate 43,952 of NZ_CEVCIF010000023.1, forward strand.
CTACGGGATAGCCTCCACGAACCGACAAACCTTCGCTGACCTCATCATTAGCGAGGACCGTTCCAAGTTGCGGACACCAGTTTACCATCGTATCTCCTAAATAGGCAATACGATAATTCAGCAAAGTTTTTTGCTGTTCCTTGACACTCATCTTTTTCCATTCGTCCGCCGTAAAAGAAAGCTCTTCGCTACAAGCGACATTCAACCCTTCAGTTCCGGACGTTTCGAAGATTTTCGTTAAAGTTTCTATGGGTAGAGCCTTTTGTTCATCATAGGAGTAAAAACTGTTGAACATTTTTTCAAAAGCCCATTGTGTCCATTTATAATATTCCGGATCGCACGTGCGTATTTCACGACTCCAGTCATAACAAAATCCTATTTTATCGAGTTGTTCCCGATAACGGTTGATATTTTTTTCGGTAGTTATTGCCGGATGCTGTCCGGTCTGTATCGCATATTGTTCGGCCGGAAGCCCGTATGCATCATATCCCATCGGATGCAGAACATTGAATCCTTTCAGGCGCTTAAAACGGGAATAAATATCTGAAGCGATGTATCCGAGCGGATGTCCGACATGCAGACCTGCACCGGACGGGTACGGGAACATGTCTAAAACATAAAATTTCTTTTTTCCCTCTTTCTCGGTCACTTTATACGTCTGGTTATCTTTCCAGTACTGTTGCCATTTTTTTTCTATTTCCCTGAAATTATATTCCATTTTATATCTTTTTTATCTCTTTTTCGTAAGTGTGTTATTTACAATATGTTGGTTTTGATAGTAAATATCTTTGCAAAAGTAATAAAAATATGCTGTATATAAGAGCCAGTCTAAATTTTCCTTCTGTAAAATTCCGACAAGCCCTAAGCTTCTTGTCTTGTTCAGAAAGATAGTTTATGGTTATAAGAACGGGATAACTTTAAAAAATGTGTGAAAAGAGAGTTCGGTATAAGAGGTGATTGTCTGTAAAATAAAAAGTTTTTGTACGTTTGTAAAGATATCTCTTGTATATATGAGAATAGTCATAATCTAATGATAGATTGAATAATGAAAATAGGAAATATGGATTTGGGCAAATACCCTGTCTTATTAGCTCCTATGGAGGATGTTACGGATATTTCTTTTCGACTCATGTGTAAAGAGTTCGGAGCAGATATGGTATATACCGAGTTTGTGTCGAGCGATGCTCTTATACGGAATGTGAGTAAGACACAAGCCAAACTTTCTATCCGAAATGAAGAGCGTCCCGTCGCAATACAGATTTACGGTCGCGAGACAGCAGCTATGGCTGATGCTGCCCGTATTTGTGAGGAGGCTTGTCCTGATGTGTTGGATATTAATTTCGGATGTCCGGTGAAAAAGGTGGCAGGAAAAGGCGCCGGAGCCGGAATGTTGAGAGATATTCCTAAAATGCTTGAGATTACCCGGGCTGTTGTGAATGCCGTAAAAATCCCCGTGACGGTGAAAACTCGCTTGGGTTGGGATCATGATTCCCGAATAATCGTAGAACTGGCCGAGCAGTTGCAAGATTGCGGTATTGCTGCATTGGCGATTCATGGGCGTACTCGCAGTCAGATGTACACCGGAGAGGCGGATTGGAGTTTGATAGGCAAGGTGAAAGAGAATCCTCGTATGAAAATACCTATCATAGGAAACGGTGATGTAACGACACCGCAAATCGCTCGTGAAAAATTCGAAAAGTACGGTGTAGATGCCATTATGGTAGGCAGGGCTTCTATCGGTTCTCCTTGGATTTTTAAGGAGATAAAGCAATATATGGAAACCGGGCATTGTGAACCTTTGTCTGTTTCGGATAAAATGTCTGTTTTGCGTCGGCAATTGAAAGAAAGCGTCGATCGATTGGATGAACGTCGTGGAATTTTGCATATCCGCAGACATTTGGCAGCAACACCTTTATTTAAGGGTATTCCTAATTTTAGGGATACGCGTATAGCCATGCTCAGGGCTGAAACTCTTGGTGAGTTGTCTGCTATTTTGGATAAAATAGAGTCTGAAATATTGATAAAATAGAATTAATTATAAAATAAACAGAGATCATGAGAATGAAAAATTTATGGAGAATAGCAGCGGTATGCTGTCTCTTTTCATTGTCGTTATTTTCAGCGCAGGCTGTCGGTGACGGAAATAACAAATATGTTACTAAAGAGATGAAAGTAGATGATTTTTATAGAGTAAAGATCAATACGGCGTTTAATGTAGTGTATCATCACAGTAAGGATTCTGCAGGATTGATCCGGATTTACGGAGAAGAAAATATTCTGGATGAAGTAAAGCCGGTTTCGAAAGACGGAACTTTAGAGATCAAATTCGTCAATACAGCTAAGCGTGAGTACGGAGTTATTATTTTAGACGTTTATTCTTCCGATTTACAGGAAGTGCAGAGCGATGCAGGCGGAGTTTTCGAGACTTCCGGTAGTTTGTCCGGTTCAGAATTGGATATTCTACTGATGGGTAATGGTCTTGTTCGTTGTAACAAACTTGACTATGGCATTGTAAAAGCTCGTATTATGACCGGTTCGGGAGATATATTTTTAAGCGGTACATGCCGTGAAGCCCGTTTGTCTATTGCCGGTTCGGGAGAAATAAAAGGTCATGAGCTGAAAGCCCGTGATGTAAATTGCAATATTACCGGAAACGGAAGTATAGGTTGTTGGGCTGAAGAAAATCTGAAAGCTTTTATTACCGGGAAAGGCGATGTTTATTATAAGGGAAAGCCTACTGTCAAGAAACGTGGAATCGGGTCGGGTCGTGCTATTCCTCTAATCGATTGATCTGTTTTTTGTCTTTTTACGTATCTTATATATAGACAATTATTTAATAAAAAAACCAGGAAAATTATTTCCCGGTTTTTTTATTAAAAGGCTTCTATTCTTTATTTTTTGATGAATGGAATTACAGTTGTTCCATCAGCAGTTTTGATTTTTGCGATATAATAACCGGCAGCAAGGTCATCTACCGAAATTTGAGTAGTTGCAGAAACTGCTTTTACTACACTACCTTGTCCGTTTACGATGGTCACATCACAAACTTCAGAGAAGTTAAGAATGTCTTTTACCGGATTAGGATAAGCTTTAACAGTAGTTTTATCAGCTACATTGTTGTCGATAGCAGAGCTTTCTCCGTCTATAATTTGATTTACGGTAAATGTTCCTTCGTCAAATTCACTATTTGTTATATTTATAGTTACAGTAGATACTTTATTATCGCATGCTCCTACACCATTCTTATATACATTTTCAGCTTCTTTTGTAGATGTTGTTTCTCCGCTTTTATAGTCATAAACGATGGAATAAGAAGAATAGGTGGTAACTACTTTGTTTGCTTGATCTCTGGAGCTGAATCCATAATCGACAGTCGAATAAATATTGTTTGTGGAGAATGTAGTTCCTGTCGGATATACGGTCATATATTCATTTTGTGAAGCATCAATAGCAGGAGTCTCTATATTTCCTTGTCTTGCTGTTTCTACAGAGAGGTCGGATGGATTTATTTTTACTACATACGAGTCGAATTTTCCTTTACATATTAAATCGTTTTGGAAAGGAAGGTTTTCATTAAACAACCCGGCTACGACAATTTTGCCATCTCTTTCCGAAATGCCACCGATTACATTTTGAAGATCATTTGTTAATACCTTGGCTGATTCATATACGTTTTTCTGATTCAGTGTACCGTCGATATTAATATCGGCAAGAATAATTCCTCTGCTGTATAATTCTCCTTCGATAGGTAACTCTATATTCTCGGAACTATTACCTACGGTCAGGGTCTGATTACCCATCGCACCGAATATAGCGTATATGTGATCTGTATTAGCATACATTTTGGCATCCGTAACCGAGTAAAGGGCATTTGCTCCTTCCACAATAGGACTTAAATCTGCTAATTTTGCATCGATTGCGAGGTCGGTAGTCAATGAAATTACACAACCGCTATATAAGTCGGCAGCCATGCCTGTACCGTCATCAAAGGCTTTTGCATTAAAAGTGAATCCGTCTTTTTCTGTTTTTCCGGCATAAAGAACAGATGCATATAATTTACCATTTATAAATTGTAGATCTTGTATGTTAAAACTTGCGTCCACTATTAGAAACATAAAAGATGAGCCGGGTAGGTCTGCCAGATTGGTTTTAAAAGTTTCCAATTTCAACAAAACACCAGCATTACTGTATTTTGCAATGAATCCGGAATTTGTATATAAAGTTCCTTCTCCTAATGGAGATTCGTATGTATTACAAGTTGCTGTTTGTTTGCTATTGTCCTGGCCGTTGAATATGGTTGTTTCTCCTGTATATGTACCGGCTACGTAAATATTACCATCGTTATCATAAGTGATAGCGTTGATTTGAGTCGATTCTCCGTTAATTACATTTGCCCATACCGGTTCACCCGTAGCACTGTATTTAAACAGGAACGAATCTCCTGTGTTTTCAAAGTTCAAGGCTGTATTGCCAAAACTGACATCTTCTTTAGTTAAGCTTCCTGCCACGTAAGTTTCACCAGATGGTGTAACAACAACGGCAGAGGATGTTGTGGCATAGGATGCCTTTGTCGGAGTATCTATGGTTTTACTCCACTGTGCTTGTGCCGACGTTACTAACGCTGCACAAAAAAGAATAAGTAGTCCTTTTTTCATAATCACAATAATTTAAAGTGAATAAATAGTATATGAGAAAAATACCTAATCTGACTTTAGTTGGTCAGATTAGGGTTACTTTGTATAGCCTCATTCGGTATGCGGATAGTATAACGCTCGTCACCCTGTTCGAGTTTATATTCTTTCTCGTTTTCTGTTTTTGTGATTGCCGGTTGAGTAGTACGACGGAGATCAAACCAGCGGTGTCCTTCGAAAGCCAGCTCACGATAACGTTCGTCATATATTTCTTGAAGCAGTTCATCCTTATCCATTGCCTCTACTTTTGTTTCTTCTTCGGCATAGCCGGTAGCATTGAACCGTTTTGCTTTTAGTTGTAAAAGATAATCTTTCGCATCAATCAGATTATCATCCTGACAAGCCGCTTCGGCAGCATTCAGATATATTTCTCCGGTTCGGAATGTACAGGCATATTCGTTGCTTCCGCCCTTTCTTACCGTATATCTTCCGCCTCCTTCTGAAGTGTAGAAGCGATTTTTTCTTCTGTAATCGTTAGAGTTGTAGAGGTTATATAGATCTGTAGAGATATAGATAGCTCTGTTTATATCTGCTGAGGAATATTCCAGTGCCATAATCGACTCTACAGATTGATAATTGTTTGGCATTGTGGTTTGCGAAAGATCTACGAGTTCTTTATTTATTTCCAGAACTTCTTTAGATGCATTTAAAGATTCGCTCCATTTCTGCATATACAGGTATAATCTTGATCTGAATGCTTTTAAAGCTGTAGTGGTGAATCTGTAGTTAAAACCTACATCCCATTTTTCTACATTCAATCGTTTCCCGGCTTCAACGATATCCGACTCTATGGCTGCGTATATTTCCGCTACCGTATTCCGTGAAGGAGCGTCTTCAGTGTTCGAATTCAGTTTAAGAGGAACAGCTTTTGTATTTAAATTTTCTTCGTTATAGGGCTTTCCGTAAAGGTTGACCAGCATAAAATGTATATATGCCCGCATGGCGTATGCTTCCCCTACGAGTTGTGCTATTTCTTCTTTACTTCCCCCAGTCATTTTATTCTCGTTTTCTATTGTATAGTTGATGAGGAAAAGGGCTTGGTAATATTGCCGCCAACCAAAATCAGAAGAATAGTCGGGACTGTAATCATCCCATGTCCATTCTTCGAAATAAAGACTTCGGCTTTCCGTATCGGTAAAAGATCCTACTTCATCGCTGCGGAATGCCGTGCGTGCTCTTCCGCTTTTAGGAGTACTTACGTATGCCTGTGTCATTAAAGCTCTGAATTCTGTAGCAGTCGTAGGAATTACTTTTCCGACAGGAGTAATATCCAAAAAATTGTCGCAGGAAATGAATCCTGTTGCCAAAAATATTGACAGTATATAAATTATCTTTTTCATCGGATTCGTACGTTAAAAGTTTAAATTAAGACTGAACGTAACTGACTTCGGAATGGGTTGTGCATATACGTTACCCATTGTTTCCGGATCGAGATAATTGGTATAGTCCGATCCGACTACAAACAGGTTGCGTCCTTCTAAAGAAATAGATCCGGAACTCATGTGGAATAACTTCAGCCAATTCTCAGGCAGTTTATATCCGACACGAATACTTTGTATTCTCATATAGTTCCCTTTTTTTACCCAAGTGTCCATCGAATTATAATAATTCAAGTCATTGAAAGCCGTATATTCGTTGTGGCGATAAGACTGTCCGTTTTTCGTATCACTGATAAGTGCGGGGAAGCGTCCGTTCGGGTTGCTTGGTGTCCATCTGTCTAAAATATCACGATTCGTATTCATTCCCCGATCATAACTTGTGATGGAGTATGAAGGTTGTGTCTGGACGTATTGACCTAAATTGAAAATACAGTTGACCGCTATTTCGAAACGTTTGATAGTAAATGTGTTTGTAAAACCTCCTGAGTAAAGCGGTTCTGTAGTTCCGATATATTTGAATAGGGCCCGATGTTCCTCAGCCGTAAGGTCAGGACCATCATTCTTCATATTGAAATATTGTTCTGCGGTAACTTTTTCTCCGGCACTATTTAGGAATAGAGGGTACCCTTCGCTGTCGAGACCGGCAGACGGATAAGCGAAGATAGCACCGATCGGGTAACCTACCAATGACGGTGTCGTTTGGTTGGCAGGTACGGACATTTTCAAAATCTTGTTGTTGTTATATCCGATGTTGAAATTTGTGTACCATGTGAAATTTTTGGTATGTATGTTTCTTGTCGTCAAACTCAACTCTATTCCTTGGTTTCTCAACGTCGCCCAATTGACAGTGGTAGAAGAGAAGCCTGTTTCCAAAGGTGTCATTTTTGTCCCGATCAAGTCGCTGCTATAACGATAGTAATAGTCTATTCCCAAGCTGATAGCCTGATCGAGTACCGAGAAATCAAGACCCGCATTTACCGATTGGGTTTTTTCCCAACGCAGTTTATCATTGGGTGGAGAATCTACCCGGATGGTATTCTCGCTGTTGCCCGGTAATATCTGTTCTACTTTGTAAGTTCCCATAACGTATGGGGATGTATTTTTATCGATATTTCCCTGAATACCATAAGAAGCTCTGACAGCAAGGTTATCTATCCAATCGGCCGAGCGCATAAATTCTTCACTGGAGATTCTCCATAATCCGCTGACCGAATAAAGCGGGAGATAACGGTATTTTTTATCTACACCGAAAAGGTCAGAACCGTCAAACCGGATGCTTCCTCCTAATGTATAGCGTTGCAGCAACGTATAAGAGAATGTTCCGAACCATGACGCATAAGCATTTTCAACATAAGTTTTTGAATGCAGGGGAACAGATGAAGCTTGCTCGTTACTTGGGAAAATAACCGGTTGTGTAGTCAAAGTTTTCCGGTCGAACCCATAACCTGCAGAGAACAAGGTTTGATACCAAGTTTTTCTTATCTCAGCTCCTGCCATAGCCTCTATTTCGTGTATGTTCTTTATTTGAGTACGGTATTCGGCCATTGTTTTCCAAGTGACCTGAGAAGATTTATTTTCGTATTGTTTGTGGAAACCTCCGTCTGGAAGAAATGATTTGTCTCCCAAACTGGCAAGACGAGTTTTTCTCTTTTCTTTACGCATAGCATAGCTGTCGTGGTCTGCTATTTTTTCGATCGAGCTGTTATTTACCTGTAAACCTACTTGAGATGTAATTTTGAAATGGTCGTTTAACCTTAAATTTACATCGAATATAGAAGAAAACGATTGAATCGTATTTTCGTTTGAGGTATTATTCCTTTCTTCGAAAATATTGAAATTTTCTATTTCATCGTCACCTTTGCCCGTGATGTTGTCATCATATATGTAATTATTATTTTCGTCATATACCTGTTGATACGGATTTGCTCTCCGAGAATAAAATGTCGGGCTGGTAAAGCTGTCCGCATCGGTTAAGTATGAATGGTTCTTCATCTGGTTAGCGTATATATTAGCTCCCAGTTGCAAGTATTTATTTACCTTGTAAGTGGTTTTGCCGGTAAAATTGAATCGGCTGGCGTCTACACCGATAACGTTTCCTTTTTCGGTATAATAGCCCAAAGAGGTGTAATAAGTAGCACGATCGCCTCCACCGGATAAACTTAAATTGTATTCCTGATTGAATGCATCCCGGAAAAGAATATCATTCCAGTCTGTATTTATCGCGCGTAATTGGTTTATTGCGGCTTGGGCTTCGGGAGAAATGGCACTGAACCCTCCTGCTTTGAAAGCATCGAGCTGATTGTATTGTTGCAATATTTCCGATACACCGCCTTTTTTTTCTCGATAAGTATAGTCAGATTGTAATAAATCCATTTCTAACTGAACTTTTTCATCAGAGTTCAGTAAGTTTAATCTATCGATGTTTACATTGGGAACATAAGACAGTTTTGTAGAGAAAGAAACCCGAGTTTTCCCTTTTTTTCCGCTTTTGGTCGTAATAACAATAACTCCGTTGGCAGCTCGTGCACCGTATATCGCCGTAGCAGCAGCGTCTTTTAAAACGGTAACATCTTCTATATCGTTCGGATTGATACCGGCAATAGATGTAGAATATATATTATCTATATCTTGTAAGTCTTCCATTTTAGGTATATCTGTGCCTTCTAACGGAATACCGTCCAATACCCATAACGGATCTTGTGTTCCGTTTAATGAAGAAGTTCCGCGGATCCTTATTTTTACCGGAGCACCCGGAGCACCGGTTGATGTTACTGCAGAAAGCCCAGCTACCTGCCCTGCTAGGATTTGGTCAATCGAATGAGAACTTCCGATCAGTTGATCAGTCATTTTTACTTTAGAAATGGCTGAGGTAAGTTTCCGTCGCTCGATATTCTGATATCCGGTAACGACGATATTATCAAGCTCATGAGAGGATGATTCTAATTTGATGTTGTAAAATGTTTCTTTTCCGAGTTTGATCTCTTTTTGATTGTGTCCCAGATAACTGCAGAAAATGCGGGTAATATTATCGGGGACATTGATAATAAAGCTTCCGTCGATAGCCGTCATTACACCGATCGATTCTTTAGGATAATTTATCTTTTTCAGGTCATCGGTCGACACGAATACAGATGCTCCGATAAGCGGCATGTTGTCTTCATCTGAGGTAACAAGTCCTTTGATTTCACGGGTAGCCGAGAATACCGACATTGTATAAACCATCAGTGTGGAAATCAATAAGAATTTTTTCATCTGACAAAATCTGTATGTCCAAAAAAACGTTCGTTTTTTCGGACGGTTTATAATATTTACTCTTCGAGGATATAATTTCTATAAATCCTTTTATTTCAGTTTTTTGCTGATCCTTTGACTTTATCTGACAACCTTGTTTTTCTTGCTGAAAAAACGAACGTTTGTTTGAATGAAATTAAGGATAAGCAATTTATAAAAAGTCCGGTACGGATATTATTTGTTTAATCCTAAACCGGTATTGATACGTAATAAAACGTCTGTATAATGATAACGGGCGGCCAAATCGGATGTTGTATTTACTCGTTTTTGTAACAGTTCTCTTACTCTGAGTAATTCTCCTCGTTTTACAGATACGGCGTCAGAAGTACGATTCGATTGTCCGCTGTAAAAGTTTACATTACGGGCAGACCGTTCTTCATCTCCTTCAAAATGTTGTCCGCAGCAAGGTAATACAAGATCTTGTAATCCAGTTCCGACTAGTTTTGGAGCGCTTTTGGTCGTTGCTTCTTCTTGGGCGGCGACTAAAAGCGCATCGATAAAGCCTTTTTGTAGCGCTCTCATATTTGCATCGGGAATTCCTCCTCTTTCTGTAATACCGAATATATGCTTGTGCATCATGTCCAGCATTTCGATAGCGGTGAAAGCTTTTTTCCCGTTCTGTTTCTCGTTTTCTATCATGCGGATAATCCGGTTATTGGTGAGCAAGTCCCAGAAAATATATCCGTGCATGTTTTTTAATGTGTATGAAGGAGAGTTTTCGATAGCTCCCATCATCGAATTTTGTATCGGAAATGTATATTTGTTTATATCCGCATTCAATAGCCAATCGGGACTGGTCAATACCTCATCTAATAAGAACTGTAATGCTTCTTTCTGGCGATCTTTTTCGACAAAAGCGTAAGTTTCTTGTCCGTCTCCGATAGCCGTATTTTCAAGATACATGCCACCTACGTTAGAAAGTACGTGATAAGTATAGAGATTCCATTGTCCGATTATCGCATTGTATAATCTTCCGGCATCGGTATAAGTTTGCCCTTTTTCTCCGGTGGTTGTCCATTCGATGATATGCGGCATGATTCTTTTAATATTTGCCATCCCGTAACGGGCTGCTTTTACGTTATCATCTCCGAGATCTTCTATCATGGCTCGCGGATCGGTTGCATCACGCATTGATTGGGCGTCGGCAAATCGATATAACGGTCCGGTATGTTTGCTCAAAAATTCGTAAACGGCATCTTTCTCTTGATCGGGAGATTCAATATCTCTCCAACGGTATCCGAATTCTATAGCAAATATATCATACGGGCCGATATGCGGAGCGAATTCAGTAATTCCGTCTCCGGGTTGCGCTACGTAATTATAGCGTGCATAATCCATGATAGACGATGCCGTAGATTTCATTTTGTTTGTAAATGTTTTGGAGCGTAATGAATCTGTCGGATAAGCTGCCGAAGCGATCATATTGTGGCGTAAACCCAAAGAATGTCCGATTTCATGACAGGCTACAAAACGCATGGCATCTCCCATGAGACTATCCGGTAATAGACATTGTTGTGCAGCCGGATTAACAGCTCCGGTTTGAATGGTAATCCAATTTTTAAGTATAGAAATGACATTGTGCCACCAGATAACATCGGCTTCGATGATTTCTCCTGAACGGGGATCGTATATCGAAGGACCCATGGCATTCGACTCTGCCGAAGCGACATAATTGATAACAGAATAATTAATGTCATCTTCGTCAGCAGCAACACTATCCGGAAGTTGTTTGGCAATTATAGCATTTTTAAATCCTGCTTTTTCAAAAGCTACCTGCCAGTCTTCTACTCCTTGTTTTATATATTTTCTCCATTGTACGGGAGTCGTTTTGTCGATATAAAAGACTATCGGCTTTTGCGGTTCGACCAGTTCTCCTCTAAGATAGGCTTCCTTGTCTTCGGGTTTCGGTTCGAGCCGCCAACGGGTAATTAATTTTCGAGAATCCAGTTTTTGTTGTTTATCGCTGAAAAAGAGTTGAGGAACATAAAAGTATCCTACTCGGGGAGTCGTATAACGTCCTATCATCGGTTTTTCCGGTAACAACACAATCGAGGAGCTGACTTCTGCAGTCAGATTATTTACTTTGTTGAACTCTTTTTCATGGGTCGTCAATTCGGATATGACAACTACATTATTTTCGAATGCCTTGGTTTTGACAATTCTTGAAAGATTCTTATCTATTGAAGAATTGACATTCAAATTCGGAAAAAATCTGTTGATAGGAGATTCTCCATTGTAAATATCATTAATTTTGATTACAAACGCAGTTGTGTCTTTATTGTATGCTTCTATTTTGAAACTTGTCATTAACGGTGAGATGTAATTTTCATCGACCGATTTACCGATGGCATCGCCTTCCGGATATTGAGGTTTGGGCTGTATTTCCCGGACAAGAATTTTATTTTCGTCCTTATTCCACTCAAAACGTACTAACTCGGTTTGGTAATTGATTCCTTTATTTATTCCCGATCCGTTGATGACAGCCGGAACTTTTGTCAGCTTATTGACAATCAGCATATCCCGGTTAAGTAGCTTTGCCGGAATCTCGAAATAGTAATCGTTTTTCTTTTTATGAATGCGGAACATCCCTTCTTGGGTAATAGTTCCCGGCCCAACGATTTTTTCATAATCATTTTTTGATTTTGTAGAGTCTTTGGCCGCTACGGTTTCATCCTTTTTAGATTTACGGGATTTTTTATTCTTTTTCTTGAATATGTTTAGTTGTAATTCTTCTTGTTGAATCGTATTGTTTACAGGCAATTCTCCGGCATAGCAGACACCGATAAAAGAGAACATTATTCCCCACAAGATAAACTTGCTTTTCTTCATATGAGTTAAATGTTTAAGTTAATTTCTTGTTTTACAGTTTGATGCGACGGTTTATTATTTAATTGAGTTTCTGTCGAGTTTATTATCCTGTATTTTTGTAAACCTAGCATTTTCAATCCTTTTCAAAAAGCAAAGGTATATATTGTTTTTTTATTTGCAAGCAGTTGTCTCTATTTTTATGTATTTTCAATCAAAAATGATGTGCTTAAAACGTTTTTTATGACAAAAACTTACAGAAAATTGTGTTTTTATGACAAAAAACAGACACATTTGAAAATGGCACATGTTGCGAGTTGTCGGTTTGTATATATAAAAAGAAGGTGTCTAAAAAGGATGCCTTCTTTTTTTTGTCATGCCGCCCTTTTA
>NZ_CEVCIF010000024.1:0-54538 GCF_982245605.1 Coprobacter fastidiosus
TAAAAGGGCGGCATGACAAAAAAAAGAAGGCATCCTTTTTAGACACCTTCTTTCTCTTTCCGATTCAATACAAAACTTTATTTCTTAATTCCACCTTTTGTTTGTTTTACCAATTGAATGCTTCCGTCTGGATTATAATACAATTTATCTACACAGATCGAACGCAGATTTCCCCTTCCTGAAATAGAACAATCATGATAAAACAAATACCATTCCCCTTTATATTCCACGATAGATCCATGACTCGTACCCGAACCCGTAGCCTCCAAAATCACTTCGCGATAAGTCCATGGTCCTAACGGGCTCGTACTGGTGGCATAATGCATCCTGTTTCCATTGGGATGAGGAACATTATCGGAATAAGACAAATAATAAATTCCGTTTCTCTTATGTACCCAAGCAGCCTCGTGAAAATCTGAAAGACCCTCCATCTTATGTGGTTTTTCCGCTAATTCTACCATATTATCTTTCAGTCTGGCGCCAATACATCTTCCGCCACCGCCATAATAAAAATATGCCTGACCATCATCATCCACAAATACACAAGGGTCGATCATGGCAAAAGCATCGCCGAGCCCTTCGATATACCCTTGCACTTTAAAATCTTTTGCCGGATACTTGCTCGTCGCAATTCCGACTTTCCATGTATTATTCCAATCCGTACCACTCGGATGTGGGAAATAAAAATAATAAGTACCGTTTTTATAAGCACAATCAGGAGCCCACATAAAACCTCCCTCAGGACGTCCCCACGGCACTTGACTCGAATTCAAAATCTCCCCATGATCAGTCCAGTTTACCATATCATCTGTAGAAAATACATGATAACGATCCATCAAGTCGCACCCTCGAGGCGGATCTACGTCATGTGAAGGATATACATACAAACGACCATCCTTCCACACATGGGCAGAAGGATCTGCTGTAAATATATGGGTTACAAAAGGGTTAGGGCCCAAAGTCACCGGTGTTTTTTTCTTTTTCTTATCATCCGCTCCAGACACCTCGAAAACCGTCATTCCGGCTACTGCGACCATTAGCAATGAGACAAACAGCAAATTTTTTTTCATATAATCATAATTTTAATGTGAATTAAATAATCTCTTCATCAGTTGTAAAAGCCAAAAGGTTTTCTGTTTTCAGTACTGGAAACAGGTCCTATTCTAAAATCTTTAAAAGACGGATCTCCATACAGAACGACCTCTTCCCCGGCTTTCAAATCCAAGCTAAAAAGAGTATCGGAAATTCGATCGATCTTATATCTCCGTTTCCCTTTTTGATACAGTTCCCCCGAAAAATCACACTCGATCAAACACGGTTCTCCCGCCAAACTGTGAACACGTATCCATGCGACCTTACCGTTTTTACGAACGGCACTCACTTCAAAAGCTCCTTCTGCCAGTAAATTATCAAAAGCGAAGTCCCTCCATATTCCGGGAATCGCCGGAAAAATACGAATTTTACCGCCCCAGCTCTGCAATGCCATATCCAATAAAGCCCGAGCACCCGAAAGAGGAGTCTCTATAACCGGATTCCCGCCCTCCTGATAGCAAGTATTCGGCTGCATCGACTTTTGCATAAATTCCTCCAAATAAGCTAAAGCCTTATCCCCTTCCCCGACAGAAGCATACAAAGAAGCCGCTCCTGTACGCGAATATCCTTCAAGAGCACCTTTTATACTTTGCCAATGGTTTACACTCTTAACGATCATCTCTTTACCTCCCGGTTGGTCTCGGTTTACAAGATATAGCGGATAAGCCATCAACAAATGAGAATAATGTCTGTGCGACATATCATACGGTCGATTCCGACCTATCATCCAGCCTTCATCCGGATCGGAAGGGAAATCAGTCAGTCTTGCATAAACATCTTTCCAACGGGAACACAAATCATCTTTTATTCCCAATATAGAATCAGCTTCCAAAAGTGTTTTACATCCCCATTTCAACAACGACAGATCAAAATTGCAATCCGAGGCGCTGCCGTATTCCGGAGAATAGGTAGAAGGCAGATGAAACCGCTTATCATCTTCTTCTTTCAAAAAATGCAGATAATAGTTGACCGAACGTTTCAATATAGGAAACAACTTTTTTAAAATTTCCTTATCCATCGAATACCGATATTCCAGCCATATATTATGACAAGCCCATGTCAATAACCCGATTTCCGGACCGTCTTTCGACGCTCCGGCTTCACGTACCCATCCGACCAAATCAGGAGCTGTAGCCCGTGCTAAAGCAGCAGAATTATATCTATATTTCTTCGGAACATTTAGAATCAAGTTCTTTTCTCCTGCAAAAATCGTATTGGACAAAGAGCGGGAAAGTTCCAAATGATTAGAAGGATAAGTTGTCCAATAGGAAAGCTGCACATTCAAATTCCACCATGCAGCAGGCCATTGCGTCAAAGCCATCCATGGTCCTGTATTATCGATAATCCCCCGATCCGCACGGGTAGCCGATCCCAATTTATATAATTGTATCCAATAAAAATTCTCGATTCTCTTATCCGGTAAAGAAATAAAACTTTTCTGATAAAAGTTATTCCACCACTCCCGATGCGTCTTTTTCAACTTCGAATAAGAAGGTTTCAAGATCCGGTCAAGATATTCTCGAGACAATTGCAAAGCATTATGTTCAGGATAAGAATGGGCGCAAGTCACATATAGACTCCGGGCACTGCCTTTTCCCGAAATATGCCAACGGACAGCAGTCTGTCCGCCATTCAAATAAGTAAACAATGCCGTCCGGTTTTCTTCATCCACAACAGCCGGAGCATTTTCTTTATATTCCCGTACCACCTTTGAAGTATTCCCGCTTGCTTTAAACTTATCATACCGAGGAGAATTCGGAGAATCCGAGACCCATTGCCATGTAAACCCGTTTTCTCCGGACGACGCATCAGTCTTTACGATAATCCCCATATCAAGCGAATGCACAAAAACTTCAAATCGTATCGAGCCTTTATCCGTTATAATTGTCCCTGACGTCTCCGCATTATAAATATCCGTACGCATGTCACACTTCAGAATGCGACCGCACGGCTTCATCAAAAAATGTCCGATCATAAGACGAGAACGATTGAACAATATATTTCCGTCTCCTGTCTCAGGTACGGCACGATGATCGTGAACATCGCTCCGGCACACCTCAAAACGCATCGAATTGCAATCTTTTTCATACACGATATACGTGCCTAACATTCCATTCCCCATAAAAGGAGACTGCCAGAGTTTCTCCGGTAAACGATTCCAAAGCAAGTCATATTTTGCCAGATAATTTTTCCAATCCAGATGTAGAAGCGTGGAACTCGCAAAAAGACATTTCGGGAATAAAAACGCAATGAATAATAGAGAGAAAAAACGTAATTTTAAATTCATAATCGTATATGTGTGTGTGTTTATCATTCCGGTACGAAACAAGTGCAAAAAAAGAACGCAACAATTAAAATCCCGATTAAAAAAAACTTAGCAGGAAAAGATTTTATATATATCTCCTGCTATTTAATCTATTTTAAGAATCCGAAAATATTCTACCTCGGTTTCTTTCCGAAAAAATTATCTGTATCGACAATTAGCAGACCGCTATTTCAAGAAAACAAATAAAATTCATAAAAGAGTAGAATCTTAGACGGTAGGCATTAAGAATACACGATAAAAACTGACCGGAAGAAAACGCAAAGAAGACCTGACAATATTTTTTTGTCGGAAAATTCAGACGACTGGCTCTTATTGCTGTTCCCCATTCTGTTCAGGGAAAAGCAGTACGACACTATTATTGTTAAAATATCGGGATATTTGTCCCGGAAGCTTTTCAAAAGAAGAGTCATAAGAAATCGCTCCCTGCCGTGCCGAAACAATCACCAACAAACATTCATAATTCATTTGTCCGGTCAGTATAAGCAAATCTTCCCAACTGACAAGGTCGGTATAAACAGCATCTATATCCCGATGTTTCCTTCGAATATATTTACGAATATATCCCGATGTTTGCGGATGTGCATAAAAATGAATCTGACAACCTAAATGCCCGCTTATACGGCACAAATGGGAAATCCATTTAACAAATCCGCATTCAAATTCCGCCTTCGGAGGAACAGCAACAATAATACATTGCAAAGAAGTGACCGGAATATGAAAACGGGCTATCATAATTTGCATGCACGTTTTTTTCAACAGATTTTCAGACAACGTTCCCAGAAACGAATCGACAATACTCTTCCTATGATGCAATCCGATAATAATGTCCGTTACGTCATGCTCTTTTGCCGTATGAAAAATACCGGTCGCAATATTCATGTCAAAACGCATTACGGTCTTCGGCTCTACATCCGCTTCTGTCATTATTTGGGTGGCCCGTTCCAAAGCATGTTTCCCTTGAAGTTCTTGTTTCAATGAATCATTATTGTCATTTATTACGTTAAGAGCGACAAAATTGTCTCTGTCTTTCTTATCCCTTAACAACAAAGAAAAGCCGACAAGCTGTTCCAAAGTTCTGGGATTAGCAAGAGAAATCAAAAATTTTTCCCTTTTCTGTACCTTTTCGCCGACCACCTCGACCGCACTATCCATTACGATACGTTTCGCGGCATACTCGGTAATAAACGAACTTACTACACATGTTACAAGGATCAATAAAATCGTACCATTCAGAACATCTTCATTCAGCAAACGCTGTCCATCAGGAAGAATAATATTATACCCTACCAATACGGCAGCTAATGTTGCGGCAGCTTGCGCATTACTCAATCCGAACATCAACTCCCGCTCGACAGCCCGCATTTTATATATCTTCTGAGTCAACCAAGAAGCAATCCATTTTCCCGAAAGAGCTACGACAATCATTACAAAAGCTACTTTAAGTGAATCAAAATGTCCGAATAACACTTTAATATTAATCAACATTCCTACTCCAATCAGAAAATAAGGAATGAACAAAGCATTACCGACAAACTCCAAGTGACTCATCAAAGGAGAAACATGAGGTATCAACTTATTTAAGACCAATCCGACAAGGAATGCGCCGAGAATCCCTTCCATTCCGATAAGCTCCATCAATCCTGCGCCCAAAAACACAAGAGCCATGACAAAGATATATTGCACAATGTTATCATTATAGCGATGGAAAAACCATCGACAAATACGAGGGAAAAGATACATGATAACCAAACTCAATACAACCACCTTCACAAGCAGCCACACCCAAAACAGATCAGATGCTTCTTCCTTATATAAACCGCTTATTACCGCCAATACCAACAATGTCAACGTATCGGTGACGGCAGTTCCCCCCACGGCAATGCCGACAGAGCGCTGGCTATTGATGCCATATCTGAGAACTATCGGATAAGATATCAAGGTGTGCGAAGCATACATACTGGCAAGCAGCACAGAGGTCACGAGGCTATATTCAAGCAAATGCATATTAGTCCAAATCCCTATACCCAGAGGAAATATAAAAGCAAGAAGCCCCAACACCGTAGCCTTAACTCGGATACTTTTAAAATCCTCCATATTCATTTCCAGACCTGCCAGAAACATTATATAGTATAACCCCACTTTTCCGAACAAATCAAAACTGCTATCTTGTTTCAAAATATTGAAACCATGCTGTCCTACAAGGACTCCTGCCAAAATCAGCCCGACAATATGAGGAATATGCAAACGCTCCAATATCACCGGAGCGAAAAGAATGATGACAAGTACGAGAAAGAATATTAAAGTCGGATCGGTAACAGGTAACTGTAAACTAAATTCTGAAAACTGCATACTTTTAAACGGATTGCGAATCGATTTTGTAAATAACTACCCGACAGATTATTATACACCGGAACTATACTCTCCCCAATATCAAAGAATTTTACCGAAATAAAAATCCAACACCTCTTTAGCTGCAGTAAAAGGACTTTGTATCGAATGCAAAACTCTATTTTCTTTTTCTTGAAGCAACGATACGATTTCAGAGTTTTGATAAAAATGAGATTTCAACTGATCATTTATGGTTTCCAGCATCCAATATTTTGCCTGTTCTTGACGTTTATGCTCAAAATAACCGTTCTTCTTAACAAAAGCGATATATTCATCAATCATATTCCACACTTCTCCGATACCGATCTCATAGTACCCGGAATAAGTCAGCACTTGCGGTATCCAACCGGACGGAGTCGGTGGAAAAAGATGCAACGCATTGCGAAAATGTGCTTGTGCAAGTTTCGCCTTTTCAATATTACTGCCGTCTGCTTTGTTAATCACGATTCCATCAGCCATCTCCATAATTCCCCGCTTAATTCCCTGTAACTCGTCACCTGTTCCGGCCAACTGTATTAAAAGGAAAAAATCGACCATAGAATGCACCGCTGTTTCAGACTGCCCGACTCCGACAGTTTCCACAAATATATTATCGAATCCGGCAGCCTCACATAAAACGATCGTTTCACGGGTTTTACGAGCTACACCTCCCAAAGATCCGGCAGAAGGTGAAGGCCTTATAAAGGCATTATCTGCAACAGAAAGTTTTTCCATCCGGGTTTTATCTCCCAAAATACTTCCTTTTGAAAGCTCGCTACTCGGGTCTATCGCCAACACGGCAAGTTTACCTCCTTTTTTAAGAACATGAAGTCCGAACGCATCGATCGATGTACTTTTACCCGATCCGGGAACACCGGTGATGCCTACTCGTACCGAGCTCCCTGCATAAGGCAGACATTTCTCGATTACTTCTTGCGCAAGTATCTGATGATCGGGCAAATTACTTTCTACCAACGTAACAGCCTGACTCAACACCGTAATATCACCCTTTAAAATATGCTCGGTATATTCGGCTGCCGTATATTGCCGCCTGCGAACCTTTCTGATTTTATTTAAATACGGATTTACGGCAGGAGGTTGTGCTACACCCTTATTAACCGCTAATCCCTCATATTTATTATCGTTCTCGATGTGTTCCATAGTAATAATTCTCCAATAAAATAATATATTATTCAAATGTCGCAACAACAGGCAATGATATCGTAGGCCTTGCAGGGTCGTTAGTAATAATGAAAATGCAATGGTTCAATAAGCGGCTGCGAGATTTCGAAGGCCTCACCGTTATTTTCATATCTATCGATTTTCCTGACTGTATACTCATCTGCGGGAGAGATACCGAAACAACTTGCGATTCGTTATTGACCTTGCGGATCTGGAGATTAGAAACGCCTGTATTAGTCAAACTCACCGATTTAGAAACTGCAGTATTTCCTTTTATAGTTCCGAAATCCACTAAATCGTTACCGATTTCGAGATGAGGAGCTTTTGCAATTTGGTCGGGAGTCATTCCCGAATAATCTTCCTGAATATCTGCAGAAACAGTTATTTTATTTTGAGGCTGCGGTTTATCGGAAGAAGGCAACTTTACCCAAAACTCATCCCGGCGGATTCCCCAATCCTTAGCCCTGTCGGCATGATAAGTTATCAATATCCGGCCTTTTTCTCCCGGAGACAAAGTCTCAGGCAATACCGAAACGTCCAAATGGCGAGGAACTTTGTCAAATTCTAATGTGAGAGGCATCTTTCCGTTGTTTATAATATCGATCTTCTCCACTTTGGTTTTATTGGTATATACTTCAAAAAAGGGAACATGTACGGCTTTCAGCCCCAAAGTCCCCATCGTATGTCCGTAAGCCGGAGCGACACTACGTTGGACCGGAATCACACTCCCCTTAATTATCAAAGTCGTACGTTCCGGATCGGTATTGGCATACACCGAAATATTCTTCTCAAAACTGCCGGGACGCCCTACTGCATTATAAGTCACTTTTATTTGCCCGCTGTCGCCCGGAGCTACCGGCTGCATCGGAAATTCAGGACGAGTACACCCGCACGATGCCGTCGCACGAGTTATAATCAATGGCGCATCCCCCGTATTCACAAACGAAAAAACACAACTTACACTCCCCAGTTTTTCAGAAAAAGAACCGAAATTATGCGTTGTCTCCAAAAAAGATATTTTAGCCGTCTTTTGTGCATAAACTCCGGAAACGAACAGAACTGCAAATAGCAATAAGGTAGCACTCCGTCTTATCATAAAATTCGTTTTTTAAGGTTTTGGGATCACTGTTCCTGTAATTAACAATACCACCCGTTCCGGCTCTCCATTGGTATATACATAAATATTTTTCGAGAAACTGCCGGGACGGCCTTTCGGCTGATAAGTCACTTTGATCTGACCTTCTTTACCGGGGGCAACCGGCTTTACCGGATATTCGGGCTTGGTACACCCGCAATTTGCCGAAGCACGGGTAATAATCAACGGGGCATTTCCTTTATTGATAAATGTAAATACATGGGACACATCACCATTTTCCTCAGCTATCTCGTGAAAATCATACTTTGTCTGCTTAAATTCTATTTCAGCTTTTTTTTGAGCCAAAAGGACAGATGTTGCACACAACAACAAAATCATCAAACAATAAATACGCTTCATAATCGTTTTTAATTACATTAGACAATCACAAAAATACAATTTTATGTTTTAAAGACTCTCCTCTTTGCAAAGTTTATCATAAATAAACCGAAAAAGGGAAGCCTCATATATGCCGGTCTGAATCTTAGGACAAAAATTATATATTTAAACTCTTTTGATCTTGTATAAAATGCAGACAGATGCTAACAAATTGGTATCTTTACCGACAAAACAAATAACAGTATGACCGATAATACAGTTCATTATTATAACCATTTGCTCGAAGTAACACAGCAAGCCCTTGTACGTATTCGAAAAAAAATCTACAGCATCGGAACTTTACGTCTATGCTGGGTTATTCTGACTTTAACCGTTCTTTATTTCTTATGGGGATACAATACCGGAATTATTATCGGTACAATTATTGCCGGTATAGCTTGTTTTTTAGGAATGATGCGTATCCATGATCGTTTTTTTGCCCGAAAAAGTTTTTTGGAAGCAAAGATTTCCATTTGCAAAAAAGAGCTGCAACTGAAAAGATATGATTTTGAAGGAATCGATACCGGAAAAGAATATATAGATCCGACACATGACTTTTCGAACGATTTGGATATTTTCGGAAAAAAATCTCTTTTCGCCTATCTGAACCGAAGTGCATCCATCATTGGACAGCAAAAACTAGTCGAATGGATAACCCATCCGCTAACCGATCCCGATAAAATACGCAACAGGCAACAGGCGGTCGAAGAACTTTCTTTATTGACTGAGCTCCGAATCGACTTCTTGGCAAACGGAATAACCTCCCGGGAAAGTAAAACAGATGCACAGATTATTTCAGAATTATCGAACGATTCACCGATTTATGTTTCTAAATGGCTACACATAATCTTGTCTTTTATCCCTTGGATTTTCGGAATTCTAATCCTGATGTGGATCTTCGGTGTCGGGACGGGAAACTATATCCTTTTCCTATTTTTAACATGTTTCTGCTATGCGACAATTCTTTCCGGACGAGTAAGCCGTACACAGAACAAACTGAACGAAGGGCTGAAGTCTTTAAATACTTACGCCGGACTTATCGAACAACTCGAAAAATCGGAATTCTCGAGTTCGCTACTTCAGAACATCCGTACAGATTTGCACACAGAGGGGATTCCCGTATCATCCCGCATAAAACAATTAGGAAAATATCTGCGTAACCTTGATCAAAGATACAATGCCATAGGATTTGCAATATTAAACGGATTTTTCCTCTGGGATTTCAAACAGTTGGCAGCAATAGAAAAATGGATACGCAACAACGGGAAATTTCTACCCGGATGGATAGAAACTATTGCCCGTTTCGACGCTCTCTGCTCTCTCGCCACATTCCGGTTCAATCATCCTGAATATACATTTCCCGTATTAAATGACAACGATAATCCGGTAATGAAAGCAACGGAATTAGGACATCCGCTGATAGAACCCGAACGATGTGTTTGCAATCCTGTAAAGATGCTGCAACGCCCCTCTTTCCTCGTAATAACAGGAGCTAATATGGCAGGGAAAAGCACTTATTTGAGAACGATCGGAATCAATCATCTTTTGGCATGTATCGGTGCACCAGTCTGTGCAAAAGAGATGCAACTGTCTCCATGCAAATTATTTACAAGTTTACGGACAACAGACTCCCTGAGCGATCAGGAATCCTACTTTTTCGCTGAACTGAAACGGTTGAAACAAATTATAGACAGACTTGAATCGGGAGAAAAACTGTTCATCATCTTAGATGAAATATTAAAGGGAACAAATTCCACAGATAAGCAAAAAGGCTCTTTGGCTTTGGTTCAAAAACTGGTAAAACTCAATGCTGCCGGAGTTATTGCAACTCATGATCTGCTATTAGGAAGTTTAGCCGAAAAATGGCCGGACACTATCGAAAATTTCAGATTCGAAGCAGATATAAACGACAACGAGTTATCCTTTTCTTATAAATTGCAACCGGGAGTCGCACAAAATATGAATGCCTGCTTTTTAATGGGAAAAATGGGAATTATCCCGAAAGAATAGAAACTTGCCTAAGTGCCGATCTAAAATTTTTCAATAAACGAGGGTTTGATATAATCTATTTTTTGAATATCAAGACAATTTAATCGCCATTATATAATCATTCATATAATAACCGTTCCCTATCGGAAAATCCCCGCTACGGGCAACGGAAAATCCCATGCGCTCATAAAAAAACTTGGCTTTATTATTCCGGTTTACATTCAACTCTACCGTACTACATTCTCCGGGACAAAGAGATTTTACATAATCAAATACCAACCGCACGAGATGCTGCCCCACATGTTTCCCCTGAAAATCGGGAAGAACATATATTTTCTGCAAATGAAACAGCGTGTCTCCCTGCCGCTCGACCGAGACGTAACCGCAAGGCAAATCTCCTTCATAAGCGATGAAGAAAACATGACCATCCTCAATCTGTTGCTGAAGACTATCAACAGAATACATCCAGTCAAACATCCAGTCAAGCTGATCGGAAGAAAGAATTTCTTTATAAGTAGGCAAAAATGATCTTTCCGCCAAATTCCTGATTAGAGGAATATCTTCTATTCCGGCTTTTCTCGAACATATCATAATAGTTTATTTCAAAAAATCCGCTAATTCACTTACGGTCAGCATTTGCTGCGCTCCGGTAGTCATATTTTTTACCGTAATTTTACCGGCTGCGATTTCGTTTTCCCCGACAAGAGCCACGTATGGAATCTTCTTTGAATCGGCATATCCCATCTGCTTTTTCATTTTGGCCGCCTCCGGATAAATCTCTGTACGAATACCGCAACGACGCAACCGGAATGCATGTTCCATACAAATCGACTGTTCTTTTTCTCCGAAATTGACAAACATTATTTGCGTTGCAGACAATGAATCTTTCGGATATAAGTCGAGCTGATTCAATACGTCAAAAATACGGTCTGCACCGAAAGATATGCCTACACCTGAAACACCCGGCATCCCGAATACCCCGGTCAGATTATCATATCGCCCGCCTCCGGTAATACTGCCTATCTGAACATCGAGAGCTTTTACTTCCACAATAGCCCCGGTATAATAATTCAGACCTCTTGCCAAAGTAAGATCGATTTCCAAAACAGAACGCAAAGGAGACAGTTCCAAATGATCCAGAATATACTCCAATTCCGAAACACCCTTCAAACCGGTATCCGAATCGACAAGAACATTTTTCAAAGTAGCCAGTTTCTCACGATTCGATCCCTCCAGCAAGATAATGGGTTGCAACATGGCTACCGCCTTTTCCGATATGCCTTTTTCCCTCAACTCTTCGTTGACCTTCTCCAAACCGATTTTGTCGAGTTTATCGATTGCAACGGTTATATCGACAATCTTTTCAGGTTCTCCGATGACTTCGGCAATACCGCTCAATATCTTGCGGTTATTTAACTTGATGGCAACACGTATTCCGAAGCGGGAATATACCTCATCCATCAATTGCAACAATTCTACCTCGTTCAACAACGAATCAGAACCGACAACATCGGCATCGCACTGATAAAATTCACGATAACGGCCTTTTTGCGGTCGGTCGGCACGCCAAACCGGTTGTATCTGATATCTCTTAAAAGGGAAACCGATTTCATTCCGATGCATGACGACAAAACGGGCAAAAGGAACGGTAAGATCATAACGCAAACCTTTCTCGCACAACATGGAGGCAAGTTTGTTCGTATTACGAGCAGACAACACTTCATCCGTCACTCCTGAAAGAAAGTCTCCGGAATTCAGCACTTTGAACAACAGCTTGTCGCCTTCTTCTCCATACTTTCCCATCAAAGTAGAAAGATTCTCCATCGCGGGAGTTTCGATCTGTTGAAATCCGAATAAATGGAAAACTTCGCTGATTGTATCGAATATATAATTCCGTTTCGCCATCTCTTCCGGAGAAAAATCCCGGGTTCCTTTAGGTATTGCAGGTTTTGTTGCCATATTTCTTATTCTGAGATCCCCGAACAGGGACATTAACAATCAAAAGTATTTTTATATATGATTGCAAATATACGACTTTTTTATTTTCACGATATAGGGACATATAGATAAACTTTTTAACCTTCGGGACTTCCCGTTCCAAAACCTGCTTGAATCTTGCACAGACATTTTTGAAAGTCGTCTTCGCAGATGTTCTTCCTTTCCGATAAAGAATAAACAGCCTACCTGATGTATAAAAGACGGTAGAATAGAGCGGAAGAAAACACAAAGACTCCCCGATAGTATTTTTTATTGGAAAATTTATACATATTCTCCACCGGGCTCTTAAAAATAATGCTTATATTCGTATTTCAAGTTATAAACATAAAACCGAAAGCTATGAAACATTTTCCGGAATCAGAACTAATTATCAACCAAGACGGAAGTGCTTTTCATTTGCACGTACGTCCCGAACAATTATCGGATAAAATCATTCTGGTAGGCGATCCCGGCCGAGTAGATCTTGTAGCGTCATTTTTCGACACAAAAGAATGTGATATAAGCAGCCGTGAATTCCATACCATAACAGGTGCTTATAAAGGGAAACGCATCACCGTCGTTTCTCATGGAATAGGAACAGACAATATCGACATTGTTGTAAACGAACTGGATGCTCTTGCCAACATCGATTTTGAAACCCGGAACGAAAAGCCTGAATTCAAGCAACTGACAATGGTGCGTATCGGAACTTCGGGAGGCCTGCAACCCCATGTTCCCATAGGAACATTCGTCATATCTGAAAAATCGATCGGTTTTGACGGAGTATTGAATTTTTATGCCGGGCGCAATGACGTTTGCGATCTCGAATTTGAAAAGGCTTTCTGCAATTTTGTCGAATGGAACTCCCTGTGGGCTGCTCCTTATGTAATCGATGCAGATAAAGAACTGGTAGAGCAAATCGGGAAAGGCGAGATGGTAAAAGGTGTAACGATTTCTGCAAACGGGTTTTACGGACCTCAAGGACGGGAACTGAGGGTTCCTCTGGCAGACAAGAACCTGAATAAAAAAATAGAAGCGTTCAAGTATAAAGACGGACATGTGATCACTAATTACGAGATGGAAAGCTCTGCTCTTGCCGGGCTATCCAAGCTTATGGGACATAAAGCCATGACCGTATGCACGATTATCGCCAATCGCGTAGCCCACCATGCCAATAGCAATTATAAAAATTCGATCAAAGATCTTATCGAAATAGTTTTGGATCGTATATAACAAGACGGACTCTTTTCTAAAGAAAAGAGTCCGTTATTTTTTCTTCGAAGAGAAATTTCATCATTTAATTTCGATCTCTTCTTTCAGATCTATCTCACTGTTATTCCCATCATAAAATTTATATTCCAGAAACGCGAGAGATTGATTCGGTATCAACTTGAAGCGGAATGCATATTTGCATCTCCATTGCCATTTCAGGGAAAAAAATCCCTTATTAATAAACGCCGCAATAAAAGGATGTACATGTAAAGAGAACTTCTTTACTTTGAGCTTATGTACTAAATAAGATATCTTATCTTCAAGACGGTCGGTAAAAAGGATTGAAGGGCGAATCGTACCCTTCCCATAACAAGTAGGACAATCTTCACTGGTATTTATATCCAATGCCGGACGTACCCTTTGACGGGTAATCTGCATTAATCCGAATTTACTTAACGGCAAAATGTTATGTCTGGCTCTGTCCTGTGCCATTAATTCTTTCATCCGGTCATACAACTTCTGACGATTATCAGGCTCCATCATATCGATATAATCGATAACGATAATCCCCCCCATATCTCTCAGTCGCAATTGACGGGCAATCTCCTCTGCAGCGGCAAGATTCACATCCAATGCGTTACTTTCCTGGCCGGCGGTCGATTTTGACCGATTACCGCTATTCACATCGATGACATGCAATGCCTCGGTATGTTCTATAATCAGGTATGCCCCGTTCTTAAACGAAACCGTTTTTCCGAATGAAGATTTTATTTGTTTGGTAATAGCAAAGTTATCAAAAATAGGGAGATTCCCCTTATACAGTTTGACAATATCCTTCCGTTCGGGAGCAATCAAGCTCACATAATTATAGATCTGCTGATAGGCATCCTCATCATTGACATATATATTTTCAAACGACGGACTGAAAATGTCCCTCAAAACGCCCACCGTACGACCGGTTTCTTCAAAAATAAGAGAAGGAGTTTTAGCCTTTTGCAATTTTACCAGACAATCTTCCCAACATTTGACCAAAGTCTTTAACTCATTGTCCAGCTCGGCAACTCGTTTATTTTCTGCAACAGTACGCACGATTACTCCAAAATTCTTTGGCTTAATACTCTGTATCAACTGTTTCAGACGCGCTTTTTCCTCGTTAGACTTTATTTTCTGAGAAATCGAGACCTTATCGGAAAAAGGCAGCAACACCAGAAAACGACCTGCAAAAGAAATTTCCGCAGTCAACCGAGGGCCTTTGGACGAAATCGGTTCTTTAGATATTTGCACCAAGATTTCTTGTCCCACTTTAAGCGTTTCGCTTACCGTACCCTCTTTATCGATCTCCGGCAACATGTTAAATTTCGAGATCGACAAAACCCGCTTACGATCCGAAAGCGACTGCTTAATAAACTTCTCGCATGAGTTAAATTGAGAACCTAAGTCCAGATAATGAAGAAAAGCATCTTTTTCATAACCTACATCCACAAATGCGGCATTTAGTCCAGGCATCAGCTTCTTCACCCTTCCCAAATAAATATCGCCTACCGAAAACGATATATTCCGGGCTTCTTTCTGCAACTCTACAAGACGCTTGTCATCGAGCAAAGCGATCGAAACCTCCTTGGGTTGGACATCAACTACTAATTCAGTGGACACATCAATACGTTTTAGGTTATTGTTAAATGCTAAATACAAATAATACGACTTGTTAAAACAGAGGACTATAAAGAACAAAGAACAAACTTTTGAATGTTCTTCCATAAGTTTGCTCTTTGGGTTCTCTGTTTCTTTATGAAAAGACAGACATTATTTTTTCTTCTTATGTCTATTCTTTCTCAGTCTTTTTTTGCGCTTATGCGTGGACATCTTGTGTCCTTTTCTTTTTTTTCCGCTTGGCATGATCTTATGCGTTTAAATAATTAATACTATAATAAATTACTTCACTTCTCCCATGAAAGTTTTAGCAGGTTTAAATGCCGGGATATTGTGTTCCGGAATAATAATCGTCGTATTTTTAGAGATATTTCTTGCAGTTTTCTGAGCTCTTTTTTTCACAATGAAGCTTCCGAATCCTCTCAGATACACATTATCACCTTTTGCCAACGAGCTTTTTACCGAATCCATGAATTGTTCTACTGTTGCCAGAACGAGCGCTTTTTCAATTCCTGTGTTTTTTGAAATCTCGTTTACAATGTCTGCCTTAGTCATTTTTCTACGATTTTTTTATTATGATTATATAATTCTTTGTTTATAATTTTTTGGCTTGCAAATATATAGCTTTTTCTTTTCACAAGAAAAGGAAACTCCCATATTTTTACAAAAACCATTATTTCTCCATGTTCCGAACAGAACGTGACTGCAAATATCGTAATAATTTTTCAAACAAACACCCTTATATACAATAATTAAAGAATATTTTACCCTTAGAACCTGACTGAATTCTCCGACAAAAAATATTATCCGGTCATTTTTGTGTTTTCACTCGTCAGATAGCGAGTTATCTGACGAGTGAAACAGAAAATGCACATAATCAATATTCAGGATAAATAGTCGACACTATCATAGTATAGTTGTGACCGGGATTATCGATATCTTTAAAAGTTATACTAATAAAAAGCCCACTACCATATCCATATGGGGCAATACCGTATGGAATGTTATATATAGACGACGAACCACTATCTCCGGCTCTTTTATAGCCGATATGTTCATACGTATCCTTTTCGGTCGCATAATTGTATATATGCACAGTAACTTCGTATGTACCACTTGCAATAGTGTAATCTATTTTACATCTATCTTTTCCAACCCGTACAACCTCTGCATTTACATATTTACCGAAAGTAGTTATTTCAGTCTCCTTGTAATAGGTTACTTTCCCGTTTTCTTCTGTATATGGACGCAAATAATAAGTGGTGGCATCTTCCAACCCGCTTAATAACAATACAGCATTTCCCTTAGGATCAACTTTCGACTGTTGAGTGGTCTTATCCTTAAATATAGTAGGGTGCGGAGAAGTACCATAGCAAATGCCTGCTTTCAGGTATTTGCTACTACTCGTATAATTTTCCGGATTTTTGTATTGTAATTTATACTTTAAATAATCTTCAACCCTATTAGTAGTAATATTATTCCTAGCAATCTCTTCAAATGATACGTATAAAACATCGCTTTCAGATTCTTCTGTTCCGATGCCGCCTCCGGGATTGTTTTCCGTTCCGTCTTTATCGGAATAGAGGTATGTTTCGTAAGAGTATTTTCCTGTCTGCTGATTGTATTGCCGCCATTCCAATTCATTCTTGATGAGAAGATCGACTTCGTATTGTTTTGTCGTTCCTTGATCGGAGGTCAGGTAAATCAGGCTTGTGGCAACATCTATCCGATATGAACCTCTCTCTTCCCGATAGCCGTTGTCGTTAGTGACAATCAGATATGTTTTGTCCGAATAAAATGTCAGATACTTCTCCGAACTTCGGAGTTTCCAGGAGTTGCATAGATAGGAGAAATCTACGTCTTCATCTCCGGTAGCCTCATCATCAAAATCGGATAATTCACCGGTATCGAACGTAAAATAACCTGATGCTTCCTGTTCGTATGTATTGCCATCCGAGCTGACTTTATCCGTACCGCTGAATGTTCCGCCATGTTCCGAGGTGAAGAGGATATTCAGTTCTTCGGTATGTCGTACTTGCTTGTCCAATATGGTTATCGTATAGCTTATTTTGAGTTTTGCCTGATTGTTTCCGGTTTTGTCATATCGACAACTTAAATTACCGAGTTCCCAATCTTGGGCGACCATTTTAAGTTCGTTTCGTGTTTGCAGTATCTTGACATACCAATTATCCATATCGGAGTCCCTGCTCAAGCACAGGTCTTTCCCTATGATAGAGGCGGGGGCGTAGCCTGTGTGTTCATTCCCCACTCCGTCTTCATCTCCGCATGCTATCATTAGCAAACAAGTACAAAACAGAAAAAATTTTATTACTTTCATATCAGAATGATTTTAGTGTAAATGTTCCTGAAATATTAGTTTTCTTGCCATTCGCATTTGTTTGTGTCCCGTTATAGTTTCCGCCCGAGTCCGAGGTAAAAATCAAATCGATTTGAAATGAGAATTTGGAATAGTGATAACTACCGTAATACGGGATATATGTCTTTTTTGTAGCATTAAAAGTGTATGTCGCCAAATTCTTCCCTGTAACGGTATAAGAATAGGATGGTGCATACTTGTCATAATCTACGGTGACGTTATTTACCGAGACTCCTTGTTTAAAATGTTCGTTATCCAATTTGACCGAGCCGTCTTTATTCTTCAGGACAAGTGTTTTGTTGATGATATTTTCGGGAGCATATCCACCGGATATCCCGTTTGTTCCTACCTCGTCATTCGAGTCTTCTCCACCGCAGGATGATAGTGAAATCAGGCAGCATTGCACTGCCATGATTCCGATTATGTATAAAAGTTTTGTTTTCATAGAGCTGTACACTAATTTATATTTATGACTTTAACCGCACAGTTTTCCGTCTTCACAATAAAAATGCCTTTCCCTTCAATCGGTCTATTTATCTCCGTGGATTCGGCTGTACCCCGATAGACCGGCTTGCCCATCGCATCATATATAGAGAAGATGTTTCCCGGTTTCAATCCTTTTATATGCAACATTCCATTATCGATCCATGCAGATAACGGATTATACGGGACAGCATTTATTCCCGACACATCCGATACCGTTACGATACAAGAAGCTGAACAATCCGCACCTTTTTCCGTTTCTACCGTCGCCGTTATCGTCGTCGTACCCGGAGCGACAGCAGTTATCACGCCTTTTGGGGAGACTGTAGCGACATTTTCGTTCGTACTGTTCCATAATATATTTTC
Organism: Coprobacter fastidiosus; assembly: GCF_982245605.1. Classification (NCBI taxonomy): domain Bacteria; kingdom Pseudomonadati; phylum Bacteroidota; class Bacteroidia; order Bacteroidales; family Barnesiellaceae; genus Coprobacter; species Coprobacter fastidiosus. The sequence goes on from NZ_CEVCIF010000024.1 coordinate 18,535, forward strand.
ATATTCGGCATTAAAAGGTTGCAAGTAGGTCTGTAAAACAGATTTTGAGCCTATGCGCAACTCTATTTTTTCTTTGTCGAAGTCTATGCTTTGAATCGTTGAAAAATTAGATATAATTCTTATCGGTATAGCAGTAGCGGTCGTCGTTTGATCTCCCAATTCCAATTGTCCATATGAATTATCACCCCATGCCCACAAACTGCCATCTGCTTTCATTGCCATTGTATGGGCTTCTCCTACAGAAGCAAAAATAACATTATCCATAATCTTTACAGGTGAATACCTATTCGTTGTCGTGCCATCTCCCAATTGCCCACAACTATTATAACCCCACGACCATAGGCTTCCATCCGTTTTTACAATCACTGTGTGCATTCCCCCTGCTCCCACAGAAACAGAGAGTACATCGTCCATAATCTTTACAGGCGAATACCTACTCGTTGTCGTGCCATCTCCCAATTGTCCATAGAAATTATCACCCCATCCCCATAAACTGCCATCTGTCTTTATAGCCATGGTATGCTCCCATCCCGCAGATACAGAAGCAACATCATCCATAATCTTTACGGGTGAATGCCTATCGGTTGTCGTACCATCTCCCAACTCTCCATTATAATTATATCCCCACGACCACAAACTACCATCTGTCTTTATAGCCATGGCATATCGTGCACCGGCAGAAATAAAAGCCACTTTATCCATAATCTTAGCAGGAGAGTTTTTCTCATCTCCAAACTGCCCATATTGATTATTACCCCATGCCCATAAACTGCCATCATTTTTTATTGCCATTGTATATGTCCATCCCGCAGATACAGAACGAACATTATCCATAATCTTAACAGGCGATTCTCGATCATCTATCGTGCCATCACCCAACTGTCCAGCCTGATTATCGCCCCATGCCCATAAACTGCCATCTGTCTTTATAGCCATCATATAATAAGTTCCTGCAGAAAAAGAAAGAACATCATACATATATTCAGGAAACATTTCGCCCCATATTACCAATTGTTTATTATCAGACAACAGCATAGAACTGTAATTATTTCCTAAATCCAAAACGACATTACTCACATCATATAATGCGAACATCGTAAACGAACTTGAATATGAGAAATTCGGTTCATTTAAGTCGGTCTTTACAGCATCGGCGGGCAGTGTAAATGTATATGATTTGTTATATTCCAAAGGCTCATCCGGAACAAAGTATAAGGTGTTTCCCGAAATGATTTTCTCTCCGGGAATCACCGTCGAGCCGTTTTTCAGTTTAATGTCATTCCATTTATCGCTTTCGCTTATTTCGGAATTGAAAGTAATAGAAGGTATAGCATTCCGGCCTACATTCTCGGCATTATTTTCCGGATAGCAACCGACTGTTTTAAGACCTGTAACCGTATAATCGGCGGTTACTACACTACTTTGCGTATAACCATCGCAATAAGCTATCGCTTTCAACGTTACATTCCGGTCGATCGGTATGGGTGATGAATAAACAAGGCTGTTTCGAGTAGGGACAGAACCGTCTAATGTATAATAAATGTCCGCATTATTCGAACCGGCAGTCAGAGTTACGGAAGAACCTTTCTCGAGTAATCCCGCTGCCGGATTTATCCGAAGCGAGAGTACCGGATTCTTGACAGTCACCCGACAAGTTGCCGATAATCCGTTACTCGTTCTTACCGTTATATTTGCAGACCCGGCCTCTCCTCCGAAAACTTTTCCCGATGCACTTACCGAGGCTACGGAACTGTTGCTCGAAGACCATGAGAGTTCCGTCTCTGCACCGGCCGGATAGAGAGTCGGCGTCAGCGTTGCAAAGTCTCCGACATTGAGGGTCAGACTGCTTTGCAGGGTAATATCCGTAGGGTCGGACGGATCGACATATATCGTAAAATCTTCCACAGCCGAGAAATAACGAGGAAAGTTCCCAATATATTGTATATACTCATATTCACATTGTACGATCACACGAGAGACGCCAATCGGCGCTAATACTTTAATCGTAGCTGTCGTTCCGATATATTCCGAAACAGCGATATAGGGAGAATATGACACCCATCTTATCGTATGGGTTAAAATACCGTCATGGGGTGTAAAACTCACCCTTTGAGAGTCCCCGACTTTCAGATGATAAGTACCTCCCGCCATTACCTGTATAGCCGGAAACAGTACAAAGATCAGAAAAAGCGTAAAAAATTTTTTCATTCGTGACATAATGGTCTATATTTTTGTTTTCATCGTACATTATTAAGTATTTATATACTTAAAAGAAAAAACTTCCTGTAAAAGAAACACTTTCACCATTTGTATCTGCTCGTGTTCCACTGATATTTCCAGATGAACTTGAAGTGAAAATCAATTTTATTTGATATATATATTTCAAATTATAATAGGAGTCATATTCTTTTAAGAAGTATTCCGCCAATCTCAACCCCGTAACAGAATAAGAATATTCTACTAAATTCTCATCTATTAAGCCTTCCGATTGGCTCAGATGCTTTATTGTCAAAACATCGATTTTTGTACCATTATCTGTACTTGGATATAACCAAAGATATTTATTTATTATATTATCAGGCGCATAAGCAGATGTTGTCGTAAAAGAATTCATCTTGCTATATACGGTTTTACCTTCTAATCGGGCAAACAGCCTTACATAATAGGTCGTATTATTGGATAATCTTTCTATACAATATGTCACTGTATCTCCCACTCCAGCTACAGTGATTACTTGGTCTGCTACCGTCGGATTCGGACTTGTCGAATAACAAATTCCGCGCGAATCGAATTTTACGCCTTTTCCATGAATCCCACCGTTAAGATAAGCTGAGGTTTCTGTTATAGAGCTAAACCGAGGGGTACTGAATGATACTCTGTCGTCCGTATCTTCTCCTATATCTTCCGAATCTTTATCGCATGACACCGATAAACCGCTGATCAGTATGATTCCTATCAAATACAAAAATTTCATTTTCATTTTAGTATAATTTTAAAGTGATTATTACTGTGTAACCTTTATAAAAGTATCCTTTTCGTATGCCTCATAATTTCCATTCTTACTATAACTATCTAAAATCAACATCGATTCATTCAATTCTACTACGTTTACAAACGGTACCAATTGCTCATAATCTCCATTCTCTTCAAACTTGAGAATCAATTTATTTTCGGATAATTGCCAAGACCCTACAACACTGCTTGCTGGTGCTTCTTCCGGTTTATCATAAATATTGATGACAGTTCCATCGGAAAAAAATATATATTCACTCCCATTATCAATATCCATATCCCATTCTTCATTATTTTCGGGATTGGAAAAACTGTGATAATATCCTTGTGAATGGACTTCGATCCAATGCCCGACCAAGCCGTTATTTTCTTCTTTCTTTAACGTAAACGTATGTATCGGCTCACCGGGATAAGAGGAATCTCCCCACATCACATAGGGACAAAGTGTATATTCGACATCATCCTGCAAGTTATCGAACGAACATGTCAACGGATTTGAGAAGTCCTCATTCAAAAAATAATTTACAGGTTTAGAATAAGAATCTATCTGACTACCTTTATATAAAGCCACTCCTACGGCAGCTCCGAATAACAGGTCACGTCCCACAGAATAGTCGGCTGAGACCGATTTACGATCTTTATCGATCTTAATATTTTTATTCTCAAAAACAGGGAAAAGATATGATTCTTTTTCAAAAAATGATTTATCCCAAATAGGAAATTCCGCTCCTTCTCCAAAAATTTGAGCATCTACTTTCGCCCCAATTTTTATCCCTAACCCGGCCTTAATTTTTGAATCTTTGTTTTTTCTAAACAAATCCGTATCAACCAAATCGATGACAAAATTCCCTGTTTCGTTCAGCCCGAATTTAGGTTCGATGGCAATTTTCATATTTTCATTATTAAACAACCTCAATTCGATAGCCGTTGCTATTCCCGCAAAGAAACCGCCATTCAACGATATACCGGCCGTAGTTTTAAAACCGAAATCATCATCACCGCTGTTCCAATCCCGCGCATTTCCACTCCATATTCCGTCTTTATATTCAATAGCACCGATCGTCTTCTTCGCATAAGTCATATCTGCATCGACGGATATTTCACCCTCTCCCTCTACAATTCCATATAGCTGCAATACCGGAGAGATAGCAATATTACTTAAAGAAGCGGATAGCGGAATCTCATTGCCTATCGGATGTCTCAATTCCAATCTCTTTTCCGCCGACAAACTGAAATTCAAATTACCTGAGACCTTAGATTGCAGAATTATATACCCATAAGGAGGTTTATGAGCACGGTTATTAATATCGATATGAATATCCAACTTAAAACCCAGACTGGCCGTTCCGGTAATCGATGCGGAATTTTGCTTGAATGTTACGGATTGTTCCATACAAAAAAATCCATCTTCATCTTTCCGGACCGAAACGCGGGTAGCAGGCACTAAATCGACACTTTCTTTTATAACAAGCCTGTCAAACACGGCATCTAAAGGAGCCGGCTCTGTCTCGACCTTATACCGACCCGCTTCCTCCGTTATTTGAGTAACCCTACCTAAAAAACCATAGGGCAAGTGTTTTGATTTTTCAGATGTGAAAAGGATTTGACCGATCGACGGGAGATCTTTACCCTCTATCGTATTCTCAAAAGAGAGGACACCTCCGTCAACAGTAACTATGGCTTTGATTTGTCGCTCGTTTAACACCACCGCATTCTCACTGAATACCGTCTCGACAGAATCAGACTCTTCTATATCCCCGGTCTCTGTCTCTTCTTTTGAACAAGAACAGACGAAAAGGACAAAAAAGAAAATAAATAATTTTCTTTCCATTGCTTTCAAGCAAAACTTCATGCCCTAAATTCCCGAACCGGCGATTAAACATAAAGACACAAAAAAAGCGTGGGAACTTGTCAGTTTATCGATTCAAAGGTATCGCCAAACACCTACGCAGAAATAAACAGCCAACCCACGCCCGACCGTATATACTCACTCACGTGACTATATGGCTAAGCATGAACGTTTGCACTGTTATATCCTTCTGCTAAAAAATTGGCGATTTTTTGAACCAGGATAAAACTAAACGCTTTTACCAAATATGTATTGTCGAAACAAAGCCGACGCTTTCAACGACACGACAAAGATAGTGATTATTTGCGTTTTAACAAACGTTCATGAGAGTTGGCCACAACAAAATGATAAAAAAACATGTAAAATTTTACACAAATATTTTTACAAACAAACTCAGCAAACAATAAGGAGTGTTATTTTGCAACAAAACCGGTAATAGCAAATAAATAAGAGCCTCTGATCAAAATATGTCTGAACAACAGCTGACTAAATGCTCTTTCACAAAATTCAAACAGACCTATTAAAATAAAGTTTGCAAATTATCTTTCTGAAATTATGAGTTTTTTTATGAATGCACTATCTTCGGGAAATTAAAGATTAATTTATGGAAATTATCATTATTCTTATTCTTATCATTTTAAACGGAACTTTATCTATGTCGGAAATCGCCCTCGTATCGGCGAGGAAATCCCGACTTGAGGCTGACGCCAAACGAGGCAGCAAAACCGCCCGCACAGCGTTAAAATTGGCTAACGAGCCGGACCGGTTTCTCTCTACTATCCAAATCGGAATTACTCTTATCGGAATTCTTACCGGTCTTTATTCCGGGGAGTCTTTTGCCGGAAACTTTGCCGTAATAATCGCCCAAATAGAGCCGTTAGCTCCATACTCATTAGCCATAGCCAAAATTATAATCGTTACGATCGTCACCTATCTGACTTTAATCATCGGGGAACTTGTCCCCAAACGAATCGGTATGGCAGCAGCCGAACGTGTTGCTCGCATCGTATCCAAGCCGATGTATTTTATATCGAAAATTGCAGCTCCGTTCGTAATATTATTAACAAAAAGTACAGCTTTGGTTTTGAAATTATTAGGCATAAATCCCAATGAAGAGGGAAAAGTCACCGAAGATGAGATTAAAGCAATTATCAGAGAAGGGACTGAAGACGGTGAGGTACAAGAAGTAGAACAAGATATCGTCGAACGGGTCTTTAATTTGGGAGACAGAAATGTCGGCTCTATCATGACTCACCGAAATGAACTCACATGGATAGACATTTCTACCGATAAAGAAACTTTGAAAAAAGAGATAAGCCAAAATTTTTATCATGTATATCCCGTATCCGACGGAAAATTGGATCATGTCGTAGGTATACTTCAATCAAAGGACTTGTTCGGTAAAATAGACTCTCCCGATTTTTCAATTTGGCAGCATATCATCCCGCCGCATTATATTCCCGAAACGATGAGCGTATATAATGCACTGGAAAAAATGAAAAAAGAAAGGATAAAGTATGGTCTGGTAACAGATGAGTTCGGAAGCATTCAAGGAATCGTCACTTCGGGAGATATTATGGAGGCCTTGCTCGGTGCACTCCCCGAACTGGGAGAAGAACCGGATATCGTTGTCAGGGAAGACGGGTCATGTCTCGTAGACGGACAATGTTCTTTCTATGACTTTTTGGCACACTTCGATCTGGAGGGTCTATATAATGAATATAATTATAATACGTTAAGCGGGCTTATCTTAGGGGTATTGGAACATATTCCCACTACAGGAGAAAAATTCCAGTGGCAAGGATTCGAATTCGAAATTGTCGATATGGACTCAGCCCGTATCGATAAAGTTCTGGCTACCCGGATAAACGATCAGGAAGAAGACGAATAAAAAATACGTTTAAGACGATCAATTTTTTAATTCATATCGTTTTCCGTTCCAATAATATTGTAACGCCTCTTTTTTCAAAAAAGGGGCGATTTGTTTATAAATCTCATCCGGAAGATAATCTTTTATCGTACAATCAACCGTCAATACATCATTATCCGGAGAAAAACGATATTCGGCAAGCATCATATCTACCATTCCCAAAGCCTCATCTCTGCCGGAAACTTCTTGAGCGACAAAAAAATCGGCATTGACAGGAAGCTGCAGAAAATCTTTCGTGTCGAGAAGCTGCCACTGTTCATCATAAAAGCTTATCCGACTATCGCATGCGGGAGCGCACACCGTACGAACTACCGCAATAATATCCGCCGTATCTTTAGACAAAACACATATCTCCATTTTAGAGACATCAGAAAGAGATACAGACATATATTTATCCGACATCGCCGTGATCTCGGAATTTCCGCCCAAAGCATTCGTAATGCCGCCTTTCTGTCCGTGTTGAAAAAAATCTATCATATCCTTACGGCGGTTCGGCTCTATCTGAAGCAACAATTCTTCCGGCATAGAGACAAAATAAGCGGCGACTTGTTGGGCTTTCAGCCCCGATATACATAATAGAAAACAAAAAGCAAGAATAACTCTGTTCATAACATCTTTCTTTGAAAAACAAAGATAAACAATAAAAACGAGAAGACGGTAAAACGGAAAAAGAATAAAGACATAACTCTTGTTCAAATCTTGTCCGACAGCCATCTGCCGTGATCGAAAACGAGTAACAAGATGTTTACCGGCTTCCCAAATAGAGAAAATACATACCGATCAATACCAATATCAAATCGATAGCTTTATCCTTGATATTCTTTTCCCGGAAAAAGAATACACCAAAGACAAAACTGACTACGACTCCGCTACGTCTCGCCATAGAGACTATAGAAATCATGGAATCGGGAAAACTCAGCGCATAGAAATAAACAAAATCTGCGACAACAAGAAACAGGGAAATAAGAAAAATACTGTTCCGCCACCGAAACGGCGTAGTCTTTTTTCGATGAGGATACCACAAGAACAGTAAAATAAAAAACATGATCACCATTTGATAATAGGTGTACCACACTTGAACAGTCATACGGTCAAAACCGTTTGACATCAGATATTTATCATACAGTCCGCTCATCGATCCCGTTATAGTCGCCAGAACAATAAACCATATCCAACGATTATGAACAAAGCTGATTCCTTCTTTTTTTCCGGCAGACGACAACATAAAGAAAGAGATGATAGCGATCGTAACCCCGATCCACTGATACAAATTCAACCGTTCTCCAAAAACCAATAAAGCACCCAACAATGTAAGAACCGGCTGGGATGCTTTGATCGTTGCTGCAATCGTAATAGGCAAATGCTTCATCGCATAATATGCAAAAATCCACGAAGCCAATACGATTACGGCTTTTAATATTATAAAAAGATGCGTTTCAAAAGAAACTTTGGGAACATATACAAGGGTATCCTGCATCATTTCCGGACAGAAACGAGATAATAAAATAACAGGAAGAAACAACAAACTACAAAATACCGTATTCAGAAAAAGTACGGGAATTACAGCGTTTCCTTCCAACGCCATCTTTTTAAAAACTTCATACATCCCCAAAAGGGTTGCCGAAATAAAAGCAAATGTAAGCCACATATCGATTAATCATTCAAAAGCATAACGTCTCTGCGATCACAAATTTTCTCAAAAAACATTCTCGAAAGAAAATCACAAACCTGACCCGAACAAGACTTAAACAGGCGCTAAAATTGCACATCGAATATTTCTTCAGGATATTCTATATTCACAAGAAAGAGAGCATTCCCGGGAGCTGAAGTTCCGGCTTTGCAACGATTCTTATCTTCTATAACCCGACAAAAATCCCCGACCGAAAGTCGCCCTCTTCCCACATCATAAAGAGTGCCGACAATCGCTCTCACCATATTTCGTAAAAAACGGTCTGCCTTAATTTCAAACACCCACAAATCGTTTTCTTTTTTCCAACAAGCCTTCATAATACGGCAATTATTGGTCTTCACATCGGTATGCAACTTACTGAAACTTGTAAAATCGGTATAACGGAACAAACAAGAGGCTGCCTCATTCATCTTTTCGAAGTCGAGATTTCCATGATAACGCCAAGCATACATCCCGAAAAACGGATCTTTACGGTCGACCAGATAATAACGGTAAGTGCGGGACAAGGCATCGAACCGACTATGAGCATCCGCCCGTACCGGAACGATTTTATAGACAGAAATATCAGAAGGCAATACCCGGTTCAACTTCTCTACTAACCCTTGAAAATCCTGAAGCACATCTTCCGTATCAAAATGTGCGACCATCAAACGGGCATGTACTCCGGCATCCGTTCTTCCCGCCCCGACAATCGGAGTCTCTCTCCGTAATAATAAAGTCAAAGCTTCCTCTATGCGCTCCTGTACTGTCACACCATTAGGTTGTACCTGCCAACCGTGATACCGAGTACCGTTATAAGCCAAATACAAAAAATAACGTTGCACTGTAACCTCTCCTTTGGTCTGTACCGCTTTTTATCAATCTTTCTCAAGATAGGTATAGCCGTATAATCCCGATCTGTAATTCGATAAAAACTCACGTCCCTCCTCCGGTGTTATAATACCGGATTTCATAGAAGTCGTTACCCACGTCTCTACACTCCGAACCATCTTTTTCGGATTAAACTGTACATAATCCAACACTTCTGCAACCGTCTCCCCGTCAATTACCTGTTCGATTTCATAATGATCTTTATACACGCTTACATGCACTGCATTCGTGTCGCCGAACAGATTGTGCAGGTCTCCCAGAATTTCTTGATAAGCCCCGACAAGAAACACTCCTATATAATAGGGATCTTTAGTAAGGCTATGTACCGGAAGATGATAATTAAAATTACGGGTAGAAATAAAGTTATCGATTTTACCATCCGAGTCGCAAGTTATATCCTGTATGGTTGCGGTACGTTCGGGTTTCTCATCCAACCGGCTTATCGGCATTATCGGGAATATCTGATCTATCGCCCAAGAATCGGGTAAAGACTGGAATAATGAAAAGTTGCAGAAATACTTATCCGGCAACATTTTAGCAATCTTCTTCAATTCTTCAGGAGAATGCTTTATCTCATTGGCCATTTCATATACTTCGCGCGCTATCGACCAAAAAAGACGCTCCACTTGGGCACGAGTGCGTAAATCGAGCATTCCGAGTCCGAACAAGTCGAGAGCTTCCTCCCGTATTTGCAGGGCATCATGCCAAGTTTCGATAAGGCGGGGTTGATTCATTGTATCCCACAATTTATACAACTCCTGAACCAATTCATGATCTTTTTCCGAAACAGACTCATCTTCTGACCACGAAGGTAAAGTCGTCGTTTCAAGAACTTCAAATATAAGGACAGAATGATGGGCGGTCAGGGAACGTCCCGACTCCGTAATAATATTAGGCTGAGGAATATCGTTCTTCACACAAGCATCCACTAATGCAGAAATAGAGTCATTCACATATTCCTGTATCGAATAGTTCATACTGCTCTCGCTCGAAGAAGAGCGAGTCCCGTCATAATCGACTCCCAATCCGCCTCCGATATCGACAAAATCGATATTGAAGCCCATATTATGAAGCTGTACATAGAATTGAGAAGCCTCGCGTAGAGCATTTTTTATACGACGGATTTTGGTAACCTGACTACCTATATGAAAATGTATCAGATGCAAGCAATCTTGCATTTTATTCTTTTCCAGAATATCCAATGCTTCAAGCAATTCGCTGGAATTAAGTCCGAATTTACTGACATCACCTCCCGACTCTTCCCATTTGCCGCTGCCCGAACTCGCAAGTTTTATACGAATACCGATATTCGGACGTATCTTCAACCGTTTAGAAATAGAAGCGATTAATTTCAGCTCATTCAATTTTTCCACCACCAGAAAAATACGACGACCCATTTTTTGCGCCAACAAAGCCAACTCGATATAATTCTCATCCTTATAACCGTTACAGATTATCAGGGAATTTTCATCGATATTAATAGCCAAAACAGCATGCAATTCAGGCTTAGACCCCGCCTCAAGTCCGATATTGAATTTTTTACCGTGGCTAACGATCTCCTCCACTACCGGACGCATCTGATTTACTTTTATCGGATAAATGATAAAATTCTGTGCCGTGTAGCCATACTCCTCCGCAGCCTGCTCAAAACATTTTGAGATTTTCTCGATCCGGTTATCCAAAATATCCGGGAAACGTACCAGAACAGGTGATGTAACATCTCTTACCTGCAACTCATCCATTAACTCCTTCAGATCGACCGAAGCATTCCCCTCACGAGGTGTTACCGCTACATGACCTTTGTCATTAATAGAAAAATATTTCAGCCCCCATCCGTTAATATTATACAGCTCGGCCGAATCCTCAATACGCCATCTTCTCATTCTCTTTTAATCTGAAATGTTTTATAAATTAATAACGAACTTAATTACAGAAAATTAAACCATTAGACACTCTAAACGGTTTTCATAATTATCAAGTGGGCAAAAATACTTATAAAAAATGAAAGGGAAAAGAAGAAACCTAAATTTATCGGGCTCTATCATGATATTGCAGGCCAGAGTGCTTTCACATATTTTTTTAAGTTTCGGATGTTTCGGTTTGTAAGAATTTTAGTACCTTTGTGTAGTTTTTATTTATTAACGCAAATACATTAAAAAAATGGTTAGTTACAAAGATTTAGGCCTCGTAAACACCAGAGAGATGTTTGCTAAGGCTATTAAAGGTGGCTATGCGATTCCGGCTTTCAACTTCAATAATATGGAACAGTTGCAAGCTATTATCCAAGCTGCAGTAGAAACCAACTCTCCGGTTATTCTTCAAGTTTCAAAAGGAGCTCGTCAATATGCCAATCAGACGTTGCTTCGCTATATGGCTGAAGGCGCAGTTGAATACGCCAAAGAATTAGGTTGCAAAAATCCCCAAATCGTTCTTCATCTTGATCATGGGGATTCTTTTGAATTATGCAAATCCTGTATCGACATGGGATTCTCGTCTGTAATGATCGACGGATCACACCTTCCTTACGACGAAAATGTAGCCCTTACTAAGAAAGTAGTAGAATACGCTCATCAGTTCGATGTAACCGTAGAAGGAGAACTCGGTGTATTGGCCGGTGTAGAAGATGAAGTTTCTGCAGAACATCACACCTACACCAAACCCGAAGAAGTAGTAGATTTCGTTACCAAAACCGGATGCGACAGCCTGGCTATTTCTATCGGAACATCTCATGGTGCTAACAAATTCAAACCGGAACAATGTACTCGTAATGCTGACGGGATCCTCGTTCCTCCCCCTTTGCGCTTCGACGTATTGGAAGGTGTAGAAAAAGAACTTCCGGGATTCCCCATCGTTCTTCATGGTTCATCATCTGTACCTCAAGAAGAAGTCGCTACAATCAACAAATATGGCGGTGCTTTGAAAGATGCAATCGGTATTCCTGAAGAACAATTGCGCAAAGCAGCTAAATCGGCTGTTTGCAAAATCAACATCGACTCTGACAGCCGTTTGGCTATGACTGCTGCCATTCGCGAAGTATTTGCCACAAAACCGGCAGAATTCGACCCTCGTAAATATTTAGGTCCGGCTCGCGACAACATGAAGAAACTGTACAAACACAAAATCGAAAATGTTTTGGGTAGCGCAGGAAAAGGTGGTTGCTGCTGTTAATCAAAAATAGTAAATAAAAAAATAGCGGTGATAAAATCTTATCATCGCTATTTTTTTACAACTTCGAAAAACTTCACGCATCAGATAATCTCATTAGAAAATCAATTCTTAGTTCGCACTTGTTCATCAACATAAGACATCGGAGAAACACCAATCTCTCTCTTAAAAACCTTACTGAAATATTTTGCATCATTAAAACCGGTCATATCAGCTATTTCCGAAACAGTATATATATTTAATTTCAACAATTGTACCGCTCGTTTAATTCTCATCTCTTTTATGAAATTCGCCGGAGTCTTATCAAGCAAATCTTTCATACGGTTATACAAAATCGTACGACTCATCCCCATATAAGCAGCAAAATCATCAACAGACAATTCCGGCTTATCCATATTCGACTCTACAAACAATTTTGCCGCTTCCAAAAATTGCTCGTCAGGAGAAAAGTCCACTTTTGGCAATGAAGGAGATATATCTGGCAATGAATTCCTCGAAACAAAAGGTAGACGATTATAAAACAAGAAAATCGAAACAACGACCAATAAGCCTATCACAATAAACCATACTACTCCTTTATAAAAGGAAGAGCGTACGTCAATTATAAACGCACGATCATTATTCATCCACATACCGTAACTATCCGTAGAACGGACCGTCAACACATGGCTGCCTTCTGACAAATTATCCAACTCTATAACTTTACCATAATCAAGATCTCGCCAAACGGTATCAGCATCCAAACGATAACTATAACGTATAGTTCCCGGCCGATAATCCAGAGCCACAGGACTTATCCGGACATGTTCTCCCAAACGAACGGTCAACAAACTATCTGTCGGGACAATCAAAGAGTCCTCGACCTGAATATATCTCCAATATAAAGGAGGAAGAAATTTTTCCGAAGATTCTAAACTCATTTCTATAAAACCGTCCGCCGTACCTAAGAAAAGCTTATTATCCTTCAGCATGGGAATACCTTCTGAGAAAGTGATATTTTTCCCGAAAAAATCTTGATTGAAAGTTTGTATGTTTCCATCTGTAAACAACCGCACCAGACTATTATCAGACACAAACCAAATATTTCCCGAAAGTTCTTCTGCAATAGATAATACGACATCATAAGAAACATTTCCTAATCTAACAGGAATAAGCTGCCAATGTCCGGATTCTGAACACAATCTGAAAATACCCGCCCCAATCGTAGAAACATATATATCCCCTCTATTGGACTTATGAACAAATGTAAAATCGGAGTTCCCGATTTTTTGCAACACCCTTCCTGAGCTGTCAACAAGATACAATCCATTAGTTGAGGCACAAATAAGACCCGCCTCAAAAGGCCCTATACACCTGATACGCTGTCCGGGAAGTCCGTTCTTTAATAAATTCACACTATTCCCCCTCACAGAGACAATAGAAAATCCATTACCAAACGTCCCGATCCACAATCTGTCCGAATCATCAAAAAACAAGGAATATATCCGATCATCAGCCAACCCATGAGACTTTTGCGTATAATGACTGACAGTATATTTTTTATCTCCCTCAGGGACAAGGCTATAAAGACCATCTCCTTTTGTCCCGATCCATATTCTTCCCGATCTATCCTCTTTTATCACATACGCATTAGCACCGAAATGGACAGGAACTTGCGTTACAGACCCATTTTTCGAAAGATACCCCTCAAAATCTCCCTCCTTACTATAAACATAAATATCTCCGCTTTTAGCACCGATCCACAATCGTCCGGATTTTGTACTACATGCAATCGCTCTGATCTCATCTCCAAAAAGTAAAGAATTCTCTGTTTTTATATGTGTCCGGTAAGTATAAGATTCCGGTGAAAACGATAATTTATATAAAACATCATCAAAATTGACCCAAAAATTACCCTGTCTATCAAAAAATGAGGCATGCAAAGTATTCTTCAACCGTTTATTACTCTTCACAGGAAGAAAATATCGCTCTCCAGAATCACGGTGGATAATAAGCAATCCGCCTTGCTCGACTTGCAATAAATAAGGATTAGGCGGATAAGAAATTAATTGCTCAGCTCCTGTACACTGCATAAATCTACAAGTAACTGGATCAAAAATATAAACGCTATCATTATAATTATGACAATAAATATGCCCGTCTTCTGTTTCTGCTATTCGAAGTAATCTTCCTATCGTCGAACCGTTCGGTAACATATTCCATGTTTCAAAACGAGAAGCGTCATAGCGGCACAACCCATTCCATGTCGCCATCCAGATATATCCTTTAGAGTCCTGTATTATATTAGATATCACTCGATGAGATAATCCGTCGTCAACAGTATAAGAACTGATTTGCAATACCTTTTTCCCCTGAGATAAGCAAACCGGAATATTTATAATAGCCAATGATAAAATAAAGACTAAGAGTTTCATGGGGAATAGTAGTTTGAGACAAATATAAAAATTATTCTCAAGAATCAACACAAATCATACATCTAAGAACCTGTCTAAATTTTATATGGACATATTTTTTGAGAACTGTTTCGAGAATATTTTTTCTGCTAAGAAACGCAGCAACATGACTGCGAAGTAGGGAAATAGACCGAAAAACAATAGATAACTTGATAGTATTTTTCATTGAAAAATTTAGACTGGCCTTAAAATTCAAATATATTTTTCATAAAAATCAGAGTACAGCCCTTATTTTTGCAAAACAAATCTACCAACTTATGCACTTATTCTCACAAACCGATATTATTAAAGAGTTAAATAATCTCGGAAAATACAGAAAAGAATTTATATTTATCATCAATTATCAAGGAGACGAAGCCTACATTCTCGAACTATCCGATATTGATCCCGACTTAATTCTATATGACTTTAACGGAGTAACGAACTGTCCGAAAGGTCACAAAAATATCTCTTTACCGATAACATGGAAACCTCAATTTATCCCTTTCAGTGAATATCGGCACTCGTTTTCTATAATAGAAGAAAATATATTACGAGGTAATTCGTATTTAACGAACCTGACTTGTGCAACTTCGGTAGAAACGAATCTTTCATTAAAAGAAATTTTCGAACATAGCCAAGCCCCTTATCGCCTTTGGATAAAAAATCAGCTAACCGTATTTTCTCCGGAAATCTTTATTCAAATTTGCAATGATGAAATATCTTCTTTTCCAATGAAAGGAACGATAGATTCCAGAGTTCCGGATGCCGAAATGCAAATATTAAATGATCCTAAAGAAAGTGCAGAACATGCAACGATCGTAGATCTCATACGAAATGATTTGAGCAAAATAGCCAATAATGTACACGTACCCCGATATCGGTATATAGACAAAATTATAACCAATAAAGGAGAACTTCTACAAGTCAGTTCCGAAATACGAGGAAAGCTTAAGCTCGTCTTCCCTGAAAAAGTCGGAGACATTCTCTACAATCTTCTCCCTGCCGGCTCAATTACAGGTGCACCTAAAAAGGCTACCATGAAAATTATACGGTCTGCCGAAACTTATAATCGAGGATTTTACACCGGGATCATGGGATATTGCAATAAATCGACATTAGAAAGCGCCGTTATGATAAGATTTATAGAACAACAAGGAAATAAAAAGATTTTTAAAAGCGGAGGAGGCATAACCGCACAAAGCGATGTGATTAAAGAATATAATGAAATGAAACAAAAAGTATATGTCCCTATTCATTGAAACCATACGAATTATTGACGGTAAAGCGTTCAATATCGATCTACACAATCAAAGATTAAATTCTACTCGACTACACTTTTTCGGAAAGATAGATGAAATAAATATCGATAATATAATCGACCCTTCCCCTTATAAAGAATTAACTAAATGCCGCATTATCTATAACAAAGAAATAGTATCCATAGAATATATCCCTTATCAAGTACGTCCTGTATCGTCTTTGAGACTGGTAAAAGATAATACTATCGAATATTCATGGAAAACAACGAATAGGGAAACAATAAACCGATTATTTGCATCCAGACAAAAATATGATGATATTCTAATCGTCAAAAACGATCTGATTACCGACACCTCTATCTGCAACGTGGCTTTTTCGGATGGGAACAGATGGGAAACTCCGGAAAGCCCTCTACTGAAAGGGATACAAAGGGAATGCCTGCTAAAACAAAGCACAATACATGAAGCTCGTATTTCTACCGATGATATTAGCAAATACAAACATATTTCTCTATTTAATGCAATGATCGGTTTCGGAGAAATCATCTTACCCATAACAAGTATAAATATTTAAAAACTCCCGACAGACAATATCTATCGGGAGTTCTTAATATTTAATTATCGGAACGATTCCGAAAGAAAATGATTTTTATTGAGGCAGTTGATCCAAAAGAGCTTTGATCTCATTATTAGGATCGATAGTCAACATCTTACTCCACCATTTGCGGGTCTCAGGATAAACATTCTTTCCTGCAGCATACTCTTTTTGATAATTATAGAAACCGATATATTTATAAGCCTCTAGTAACGCCGCCTTATTCGGATTCTGAGCCTTTTCAAGAACAGTCAATAGAGCTTCGTAATATGGCTTTGCCAATCCTTCTGTCGTTTCAGGATCAAGACCGGAATTCGCACGGGCTCTCCACAAATGTCCGCGATAATCTTC
This sequence comes from Coprobacter fastidiosus, assembly GCF_982245605.1. Lineage (NCBI taxonomy): Bacteria > Pseudomonadati > Bacteroidota > Bacteroidia > Bacteroidales > Barnesiellaceae > Coprobacter > Coprobacter fastidiosus. The sequence continues at coordinate 35,691 of NZ_CEVCIF010000024.1, forward strand.
CGGCGCTCTCTCTGCTACAATAGCAAATAAACTGTCGGCTTTTTGATATATCGGCTTTTGAATAGCAAGTTTTGCAGCCTTTTCCTCTGGAGTTGCTTCGGCTGCCGGTGCTTCGGCAGAAGCAGCACGATAATAAATCGTACCCAAGAAGAAGTAATCTGTCAGGCTGACATCCTGATTACGTTTCATATACTCATTATACGCATCAGCACTTTTCAGCATATCTCCAGCAGCACGGTAAGCTTCGCTCAATTCCTTATAAAGTTCGATCTTTTCTTGATCAAGAGAAATAGCTTTTTCCAATACCGGTATGGCTTTATCCGCCAATTTGTTTTCAATCAATATATTTGCATAAATAATATAATCTTGTGTATTGAATTGGGGATTTCCCGGAGTATTCATAAATGTCTCTGCTGCAGTGAGAGCTTTATCATAATTTTTCAGCTCATAATTGTCATACATCGCCAAACGTTTCAAAATAAAATCATTCGGATTTTTTACAATCATTTTATCTACAAGATCCAGAGATTCTTGATACTTCTTATCAAAGAAAAGCAGCGCTGCATAACGAGACTGATCGCTTTCGAAATGATTGGGATTAGCCATATAACGGGCATAAGCTTCTACGGCTTGATTATATTTGCTATCCTTAAAATACGCCTCGGCCAATTCGCGTTGTGCAATAGCAGAATTAGGTTTCAGTTTTAACAGATCTTCCAATTTGGCGATGGCAAGCCCCGCATTAATAGGAAAATAAATATTCGAATATTTCACATAAGCTTCCAGACAGTTTTCATCGAAGTTTTGTGCCATTTCATAAAAACCGCACGCTTCACCATATTTCTTATCTTTGACCAAAATATCACCCTCGAATACATAAATAGGTGCATACTCTTTATCTACATCCAAGGCTTTGTCCAGATACTTCTGATATTCAGGCATTACATTTTCATAATATGCTTTTGAAATGGCCAGATAAATCTCAGGATTCTTTTTATCCGATTTGATTACAGCTTTAAAAAGAGATTCAGCTTCTTTTTTATTACTTTTCAACATCAATTTACCCTTACCGATCGAATTATAAGGATAAAGAGGATCTGCCTGTAACCCCATTTCATAATACATACCGGCAGAATCTAATTTATTCATTCCCGAATAAATTTCTCCTAAATAAAAATATGCCTCGGCCTTTCTAGTAGACGGGTCATTCAAAGTTTTATCCAAAATGATCTTCGCCCTGTCGGGTTGCCCTGATTTAAAATATTCGATACCATCCGTATACGATTCTGCAAAAGCAGAGCTCACCACTCCTCCGATAAAAAGAAAAGAAGCAAGTAACATTGACTTAGTTCGCATAATTTCTATAGTTTTCTATTATATATTATTATTATAAATTTTCTCTTACATTTACGATACGGATTGCTTGTGTCGCCGGAACAATTCCGGTCTTCAAAATAATCCGCTGACCTTTATCCGATCCGACAAATGTAGTAAACCCACTCGGCAAACCGCTTTTGGGATCGGTAGTTATTATATAAACATCTCTGGTCAATGGATATAATCCCATTGCCAAATAAGCCTGATAGGGCTGATAACTATTCGACGGATAAGCTACATCATCCCGACTGACACCCATCACCGTAATTCTATCTGAGAAAGAGAGGCGCGTCGAATCATTTTTATTTCCGATCCAACTAGCTCCGATTACACCGATAGCATTAGGCACTTCCGAAACATAATCGATTACATTTTCATTGTTATCCTGAGCATTCAGATTTTTCGACAAAGGTTTTCCCGCACAAATAGAATCTATTGCAAAACGCACCGTACTTGAATTCGGATTATCGAATACAAGCTGCAATTTACCTAATTTAGATTCAGGATAGATCTGACTCCATTCCGTAACTTCTCCCGTAAGAATCCGGCGAAGCTGGTCCATAGTAATCAACGTATCCGGATTTGCTTTATTTACAATGAGGGCGACTCCATCCGTAGCAATTTTTACTTCTTTCGGATAAAGTTTCCGGGCATTCAAAGTCTCTACTTCTTTCGGAGAAAGTCTCCGGGTCGTAACTGCCAACCTCACACTATCTTGTATAAGAGATGTTACAACATCCACCTCATCGGCATAAACCGGTATTATATTCGCTTTAGGATATAGCCCTTCAAAAACATCTATCTCCTGCTCCATAATCGGCTCAAAGGTTTGGTCTGCACTTATTTTGATAAGTCCTGACGTAGGGGTTTCGCTAATTCCTTTTTTCTTCGAGGAATTACATGCCGCAAAAATCCCCGCAAGGATAAATGCTGCACAAACTGAAAGACAGAATGATCTTTTTGTTTTCATTATAAAATCTCCTAACTATACCTCTGGTTTCTAATTTGTCTATAGGCCCTAAAGATACCATATATTGCGAAAACAATTCCTATACTATACCGAAATATTTCTGAAAAAGTGTTTTCAAAAAGAGGCGTAAAAATTAAAAGATAAGCCATCCCAAAATAAATCAGGATCATAAATATCCCGAAAATATAACCCATATTAATTTTTTTTGTGGGTTTCTGCGGCTTTTGAAGATCATTTTCTGTTTCCATAACTATAGGTATTTAATCTAAAATACCCGCAGCCCTACATCTGAAGACATAGAGGAGCGGAGTACTTTAGGTGATATTGTTAATATAATAACAACAATCTTACTGCATAAGTTTAAACACTACAGGAACTGTAAAATAAACAGGAACATTATTACCGTTCTGTTTCCCCGGAATCCATTTAGGCATCATTTGGATAACTCGCACAGCTTCTTTATCCAAAGAGGATTCGACGCTTCTCAAAACCGTTACATCCTTGATTTCACCGGTTTTAGAAACTACGAAACGCACTACCACACGTCCCTGAATACCCGCTTCCTGTGCAGGAATAGGATATTTGATCTTTTCATTGATAAACTTCAGCAATGCTGCTTCACCACCAGGGAATTGAGGCATCTGTTCTACGGCCTGATACGGTTTTTCTTCTTCTACCGGAGCTTCAGGCTGAACGAATTCCTTGAAATCCGCGATATCCTGTCCGTTTATCTCATCATTACCTTTTACATCGGCGATAGAAATAGCGATCTTACTATTAGCAGCCAATTCATCCTGCGATTTGATATCTTCTTCATCGGAAACCTCACTATCATCCTTTATGACCGGAGCCGTAAATTTGATAGAGCTCTTCAAAGGAGGAGGAGGAGTCGTCGGAGCCATCGGCTTCAATTCTTCATTTTTCTTGACTTCTGCTTTAGGAAGATCTGACAACTGCGTTACTTCTGTAACCGTAAAATCTTCTACTTTCTCAGGAGTCATAATACGAATTAAAGAAGGGAGCGAAAAACCAACAACTGCTACAATCAATATAATAAGCATTGCAACATTATGTCGTTTCGAAGAAGTCATACGCAAGTCGTATGCTCCATAGCTCTTATTACGTCCTTCAAAAACCAAATCGCACCATTCTTTCGAAGTTAAATCTATTTTTGCCATTTTTCTTCTTTTTTAAATGAGTACTAATTAGTTTTCTTTAATTGATCCCGATCGATATTCTCCGTCAGTTTTCCTTTCTGTTCAAGGTTATCCAACAAGAACTCATCACCTTCGGTTATATCAACAATCGCATACTTACTGATGCTGCAAATCTGCATCTCATCAAGAGCATCGACAAGATTCTCATAAGTCGCATCATCTGTTGCCTTTATCATTACTACGGGAGCAGTATTTACATCCTTGATCTTAATCGCCCGTTTATTATACTCTTCATCTGAAAATTTCTTTTCCAATTTTTCAGCTTTCAGAGCTTTTATTTTGGCAACGATCTCTGCATTACGTCCCATCAACATCGCTCTCAGACCATCGGCTTCATACGTAGTTTCTTTTAATGAAGTGTAATCCTCATAATTAGGTTCACCGGTATAATAAAATACTCGGTCATCTCCCCCCAGAATCAACGTAATGGCACGAGACGCTTTAACTTTCGTCTGGTCTTCTTCTGTAATAGACTTATCATTGGAAGGCATACTGATTTCCATCGTCTGCGGCTTACTCAATGATGTACAAAGCATGAAAAATGTGATCAAAAGCATATTCATGTCCACCATAGGAGTGAAGTCCACGCGGATCGTCATCTTTTTCTGCTTACCTTTGCCTCCCCCGTTATCTTTTTGTTGTACTTCTGCCATAATATTTTTCCTTTATGACTGTTATTAATTATCTGCGGGAATACTCTTAAGCGTAGTAATCAGATTATAACGGTTCTCCCTGATATCCTGTAAAGATGACATAATCTCTTTTATTCTGGAATAAGGAGTCGTTCTGTCCGCCTTAATTGCAATTCTCAAATCTCCGTTCACATTCCTGGCTGTTTTAACCCAAGCTTTAAACTCGTTAGAGGGATTGGCCGTCGTATCGATGGGAATCCCGTAATCTTTCAAGATAACATCCTGCCTGTCCGTCGGAAGAGCTAAAAAAGACTTCATCTGGGCAAGAGGAACTCCGAAAGAATTCATCAGTTTAAATTTATTGATTTCTTCAGGAGTAAACTCAATACCGTATTCTCTGCCTACATTTTGCAATACATCGACCCGATTATCCTGATTATCCAGACTCATAAAGATCTTACCTTTCTGATCTACCAGAATCTGCAATATATTTGTTTCGGGGATCTTAATTTCCGAAACAGATGCCGGAGTCGCTACTTGTACAGGTTCTTTTTGTACGAAAGTAGAGGTCAACATAAAAAACGTAAGCAAAAGTACAGTCACGTCACTCATCGCCGTCATGTCGATGAACGTACTTTTCCTTTTTACTTTTATTTTTGGCATAATCTCAACAAGTCTTTAATTATTTGTGAGTTGCTGCATAAGTTTGTACGATAGAGAAACCTACTTCATCAATAGCATAGGTAATTTTATCGATTTTGCTGGTAAAGAAGTTATAAGAAATAACGGCTAACGCACCAGTACCGATACCGAAAGCTGTATTTACAAGTGCTTCGGAAATACCGGTTGACAGAGCGATTGAGTCGGGAGCACCAGCATTTGCCAAAGCGGCGAATGCCTTGATCATACCTAACACAGTTCCGAGAAGTCCGGTCAACGTACCCAATGTTGTCATCGTAGCCACAACCGAAAGATTTTGTTCCAATGTCGGCAACTCAAGAGCGGTAGCTTCTTCAACTTCTTTCTGAATGTAAGCAAGTTTCTGTTCTTTAGTCAAAGTATCATTAGCTTCCATTTCAGCATATTTTTTCAACACTGAAGTAACAACGCTTGCTACAGAACCCTGTTGTTTGTCGCAAATAGCTTGAGCTTTTTGAATATCACCGTCTGCCAAAGCAGCTTTAATGTTTTCAACAAATTTAGTCGTGCTTCCTTTACCTTTAGCTTTCATAAGAGCGAATGCACGTTCAACACTCAATACCAATACGGTAAGTAACAAAGTTTGAAGAACAGGCACGATTACACCTCCTTTATAGATAGTACCCAACATATTTCCAGGCAGCGGATGTCCTGTAGGATCATTATCCATAAAGTTTGCAGGATTTCCCAAGATGAAATGGAAAATACACAAAGCAATAATAAAGCATGCTACAATCACAAGAAATGCAGACTCAATGCCACGAAATGTTTTCTTTTTAGCTTTAGTTTCAGTTTTTTTAGTTTCCATAATAAAAAAATTCTAAGTGGTTGACTGTTAAATTAAAATAGTTTGATAATTTATTTTCTTTATTATTTTGAGTTCCTATAACGCTATTTAAAGAGCTTTTAATCTTCCGTGTTCTCCAAATTCCGCAATAAAAAACCGTCTTGTCATAATTTACAATATCGGTAACCTCGAAACAACACCTATTTATAAAACAACGGAACCTCAGGCAGGATATTGTTTTACATGGCATTTTTCCAAATTTTCCAAAGAATACCGCTATTAAAGCAACTTTTATGGGTCAAATGTAGTACATTATTTTCAAAGAAAAAAATTATGCGTTTTTTTTGTCAGCAAGCTTATATAGGATTATTTTCAAATATAAACTTTAAATTAATGTTTTTCTTACCATAAAAAATTTTCGGACAACGAATTTCTGCATTTTGTAACAAAATAAATATTTAATTATAAGCCACTTTGCTCACAAAAAATGCAGAGACGAATACCGACAAAAGTTCTTGCCCCGAACAGACTAAACATTCTTGTTAAAAATAAAAAAACACGAGTATCCATTTCCCTAATCCGATCTTTTGTTACTACCTTTGTACACAAAGAGCAATTGCACAAGAACTATTTTAATGAAAAAAAAAGTACTTCTACCTTTTCTTTGGTTAGCGGCATGCTGCATGTTGCTCGTTACAATTGTGCCTCATCACCACCATATCGACGGTAGAATATGCTTGCAATTATCCGAAATTCCCGAAAACGAACAAAATCGGGATATTACACACCGGCCTGACTGTGAAACTGACTGTCTTGCGCGTTTTGCTGCTTACCGGACTTCTACCGGAAATCCCGACCTCCAGTCAAATATTTTCATTGCACTTCCCGCAACAATCACTTCTTTCGATTTCAGACCGGACGAAACGGAATGTACAACGTTGCCTATTCCTCATAAAGACTTTTGCATTTCTGAATACAAAGGCCTCTCTTCCGGATTACGAGCTCCACCCCATTTAATCTGATTATATATAAAACGACAATTTTCAATTTTATCGTGTCGAGATTTTATTGTGTACGATAAGTAACGAGTAGTCCGTCACGAAATATTATCAGATTAAAAACAAATTTTCAATGAAACATATTATAATATGTATTATTGCCTCGGCTTATTTTTTTGCCGGATGCAATAACAATACCCCCAAAGATGTCGATCACGAACATCAACAAAACGAAGTCGATACCGATCACGAACATGAAGACGAAATAATTTTTACCGAAGAAAAAGCTCAAGCAGCAGGTATAGTCATATCGGAAATACAGCCCAAGACATTCCGAAATGTCATTAAAACATCCGGACAAGTTCTTGCCGCGCAAGGAGACGATATGACTATTGCAGCAACCTCTTCGGGAATAGTCTCTTTCGGGAAAGCATCCCTTACCGAAGGTTCTGCCGTAAATAAAGGCACAATATTGCTTTCTATTTCAGCCCAAAACATACAGGACGGAGATCCGGCTGAAAAGGCTGAAATAACTTACCGAACCGCCCAAAAAGAATATGAACGTGCGGCCATCCTTTATCGAGACAAAATCATATCCGAAAAAGAATATAACCAAGCATTGAGCAGTTATGAAACCGCTCGTGTAGCTTGGAAAGCCACTGCCGGACATCAAGGGGACAACGGTATTGCAATCGCATCTCCGATGAACGGATTCATAAAAAGCAAACTGGTCAATGACGGTGATTATGTCGAAATCGGCCAACCGTTACTGAACATTTCTCAAAATCGTCGGTTAATGTTGAAGGCCGAAGTTTCAGAACGATATTATCAATTCCTTCCGACACTGACCTCCGCCCATTTTAAAACTCCGTATAACGACAAAGTCTATACATTAGAAAGTCTCAATGGAAAACTAAAATCATACGGACGCTCCTCCGGCAACGGGTCTTTTTATCTTCCGGTCATATTCGAATTCGACAATAAGGGCGATATTATACCCGGATCTTATGTCGAAGTCTTTCTTTTATCCGGAAATATGAATAACGTAATAACTGTTCCGGTAACAGCCCTCACCGAAGAACAAGGAAGTTATTTCGTATATCTCCAGCTCGATAAAGAAGGTTACAAAAAACAAGAAGTTACTCTTGGAGTCAACGACGGAGAAGAAGTACAAATCCTCTCAGGAATAAAACCCGGAGACCGTGTCGTAACCAAAGGCGCTTACCAGGTAAAACTTGCGGCAAACAGCAGCATTATTCCCGAAGGTCATTCTCACAGCCATTAACAGGAGGAACAGATTATGCTAAATAAAATTATCAGCTATTCGCTGCATAACAGGTTATTAATACTTTTTGCAGCCATACTTTTATTTTTTATCGGCAGTTATACTGCCATGAAAATGGAAGTGGATGTATTTCCCGACCTGAATGCCCCTACGGTCGTAATTATGACAGAAGCTCCGGGCATGGCTCCTGAAGAAGTAGAACGCCTCGTTACTTTTCCGGTAGAAACGGCTGTTAACGGGGCTACAGACGTACGCCGCGTGCGCTCCTCTTCGACAACGGGGTTTTCTGTCGTATGGGTAGAGTTCAACTGGGGTACGGACATATATCGAGCTCGCCAGATAACTTCCGAAAAACTGGCAGTAATGAGTGAAAGTTTACCGGCAAATGTCGGGACTCCTACTCTCGGACCGCAATCTTCTATATTGGGAGAAGTCATGATACTCGGCATCACATCCGATTCTACGTCTTTACAGGATTTACGCACTTTGGCCGACTGGGTAATCAGACCGCGACTTCTCTCCACCGGTGGTGTCGCCCAAGTAACGGTTATCGGAGGTGAAATCAAAGAATACCAGATATTGCTCGACCCGGCCCGCATGAAGCACTACGGCATAGGACTGAACGAGATCATGAACACGACCCGGAACATGAATCAAAATGCAAACGGTGGTATATTATACGAATTCAGTAACGAATATATCGTCAGAGGTGTAGTTTCGACAAATCATATCGATGAGCTGTCTAAAGCAGCAGTAAAGACAATAAACGGCATTCCGGTTCTACTTGAAGACATTGCAGACATTCAAATCGGAAACAAAGCGCCCAAACTCGGTATGGCTTCAGAGAAAGGGAAACCTGCCGTATTGATCACGGTTACCAAACAACCGAATACCAGCACGCTCGAACTGACAGAAAAACTGGATCAGTCCGTTGCAGAATTACAAAAAAATTTGCCGGCGGATATTCACATCTCCACCGATGTATTCCGACAATCCCGTTTTATCGACAATTCGATCGATAACATACAAAAATCTCTGTTCGAAGGTTCTGTTTTCGTCATAATCGTCTTATTCTTTTTCTTGATGAATTTAAGGACTACCGTTATATCTTTAGTTGCCTTGCCCCTTTCCTTATTGGTATCGATACTGACTCTTCACTTTATGGGACTTACTATAAACACAATGAGTCTGGGAGGTATGGCAATTGCAATCGGCTCTTTGGTCGATGATGCGATAGTCGATGTAGAAAATGTATATAAACGATTACGAGAAAACCGCCTGTTACCGGAAAACGAACGCAAACGTCCGATAGATGTAATTTTCGAAGCATCCAAAGAAGTACGCATGCCGATACTCAACTCAACACTCATCATTATCGTCAGCTTTGTTCCCCTATTCTTTTTAAGCGGTATGGAAGGACGAATGTTGATGCCTCTCGGTATTTCATTTATCATAGCTCTATTTGCCTCTACAGTAGTAGCTCTTACCCTGACTCCGGTACTCTGCAGCTACCTGCTGACCGACAAGAAAAATGATAAAAAACTCTCCCGTGAACCGTGGGTCGCTCGAAATCTGAAACAGGTATATGGACGTGCTTTAGTGTGGACTTTACACCACAAAAAAGAGGTTTTAGGATCGACGATCGGATTATTTATCGTTTCTTTGGCACTATTCTTCACATTAGGACGAAGTTTTCTACCTCCGTTCAACGAAGGTTCGTTTACCATAAATATCAGTACGTTACCGGGAATTTCTCTTGAAGAATCGGATCGAATCGGACAGAGGGCAGAACAATTACTGTTATCTGTCCCCGAAATCAAAACTGTAGCCCGAAAAACCGGACGTGCAGAACTGGATGAACATGCCTTAGGGGTAAACGTTTCTGAAATAGAGGCTCCTTATGAACGGGGGGAACGTTCTCATGAAGAAATGATTGCCGACATCCGAGAGAAATTGGGAAGTTTGCCCGGAGTAAACGTAGAAATAGGGCAACCGATATCTCACCGTATCGATGCCATGCTATCCGGAACACAAGCAAAAATCGCAATCAAGCTGTTCGGTGATGATCTGAACAAAATGTTTTCTTTGGGCAACCAAATAAAAGCGGCAATAAAAGATGTCGAAGGAGTCGTCGATCTGAATGTAGAACAGCAAATCGAACGCCCACAACTTAAAATTAATCCGAAACGCGACATGCTTGCCAAATACGGCATCACACTGCCCGAATTTACCGAATTCATCGATATTGCATTAGCCGGGGAAGTTGTATCTCAAGTATACGAAAACGGACGTTCATTCGACCTTACGGTAAAGGTCCGGGATGACGAACGGGACAAAATCGAAAAAATAGCAAATCTGATGATCGATGCAAACGGGACAAAAATACCGTTGTCTTATGTAGCAGACATCTCTTCTTCATCCGGCCCGAATACGATAAACCGGGAGAATGTCAAACGCAAAATCGTAATTTCTGCAAATGTTGCCGACCGGGATTTGCACGGGGTCGTAAAAGATATACAAGAAAAGATAAATGCAACAATAAAGCTACCAGAAGATTATCATATTGAATACGGTGGTCAGTTCGAAAGCGAACAAGCCGCATCCCGGACGTTATTACTGACGTCAATGATTTCGGTATTGGTAATATTCCTATTACTCTATCACGAATTCAGAAATGCAAAACAATCAGGCATTATCTTGCTAAATCTCCCTTTAGCCTTGATCGGCGGAGTTATCATGCTGAAACTGACATCCGGAGAAATAAGTATTCCTGCAATTATCGGATTCATCTCGCTATTCGGTATCGCTACCCGTAACGGAATGCTGCTGGTATCACACTACAACCATCTTCAAAACGAAGGCTATAATCTGAAAGATACCATCATACACGGATCATTAGATCGTCTTAACCCGATCTTAATGACAGCCCTGTCTTCCGCTCTTGCTCTCATTCCATTGGCAATAGGTGGAGATCTACCGGGAAACGAAATCCAAAGCCCGATGGCAAAAGTAATTTTAGGCGGATTATTAAGCTCTACCCTATTGAACGCATTTATCGTTCCCATTGTTTATCAGATTATGAACCATAAAAAAAGCGACTTATGAAATTCTATATAATTGTCTTCTTGTTGTTCTGTGCCGGAAATTTAGCGGCACAGAACAACATCGAATCGATACTCAGATCTATCGAAAAAAACAATAAAGAATTACAAGCCAGTGAACAACTGACCCTTTCTAAAAAACTGGAAGCAGCAACAGAAAACACTCTGCCCGACCCGAATGTATCATACGAACGGAAATGGGGAAAACCGGCCTCGATAGGAAAAACCGGAGAGTTGTCAGTATCGCAGAGTTTTGACTTTCCATCGGTATATGTTCATAAAAACCAGCTCTATGATCTAAAATCAGACTTGTATGATCAGCAAAAACAGATCGTCCGCCAGCAAGTGTTGCTTAATGCAAAAACAATCTGTCTCGATCTGGTTTCTCTCTTTCAACAACAAAAGTTACTGAGCCTCAGGCTTCAGAATGTACAGAAACTCTCGGCCCTGTATCAGAAACGGTTATCTACCGGTGATGCAAATATCTTGGAGACCAACAAAATAGAATTAGAACTTTATAATATAAAAACACAAATGCGGTTGATAGAAACCGAACGGAATAATAAACTTAAAGAATTACAAACTTTAAATGGAAATTTACCGATCGGAGAAGAGCTAACCGATTATTCCCCTGTGGATTTTCCGGAAAATTTTGAAATTTACAGTCAAGAAGCCATAGCCGCTGACCCTGAATTACGTTCACTCGAAAACGAACTGAAAGTAGCTCGAAAAAATATTTCGCTAAGCAAATCCCTATGGTTTCCTAAATTCGAGATTGGTTACATACGAGAAATGGAGCCCACAGACAAATATAACGGCATATCGTTCGGTATTTCTATTCCGCTATTTGAAAACCGAAACAAAATAAAACAGGCAAAAGCTTTAAGCGGATATACTCAAATGCAATTAGAAAACACCCGCCTGCAAAGTCTTTCTACTTTGCGACAACTCTATGATCAGGCGACCAATTTAAAAGTCTCTATGCAAGAATACAACAAACTGTTACAATCCCAAAAAACACTCTCTTTACTCAACAAAGCCCTTGAAAACGGTCAGCTCTCGATGATAGAATATTTTATCGAAGCAAATCAGGTATATGAGAGCATGCAAAATTATTTACAATTAGAAAACCAATATCAGCAAATCGTTTCTCAAATGTATCGATACAAGTTGTAAAAATTAACAAAAAGTTGCGCTATAACATCAAAATGTAGAAAACGGTTGTTTTCCTTACTTCTTTTTTTATATCTTTATAACTTGATCGTTATATCCGATGGAATAACATGATTTTGTGAACAAAAGAGATTAGCATCATCTGATTTTTGCATGGCAGTGATTATCTTTCATAATCGGACTACTAAACTTTCGCTTCAAAAACACTGTAACCGATAGATGAGTTTTACCGACCAATAGCAAAACAGAAAAATGATCTTGTTTCTTTTGTAATGACAAGTAAAGACTGTTCCGGAATTTCGGAACAGTCTTTTTATTTTGCAAAAAGATTCTATACGATACATACTTCTCCAGTTCTTTTCTCAGATAAAAAAATACGTAAAAATTTGTTTTTACAATTTTTTTATGCAACTTTGCAAAACAAAGTACTTTATTATTACAGAAACAAAATGGAAAATAAAGAAGTAATAAGCACATTAAGCGAAATAAAAAACCTGATGGAGAAGTCTTCCAAGTTTCTCTCATTAAGCGGTTTATCTGCAATATTTGTCGGCATATATGCCTTTATCGGAGCTTACATTGCCTATTACATACTTGACCCTACAAAAATTACGACCTTAAACATTAACACACCCTACCGATTACAAATCATCGTCATTCTGGCACTGATACTATTGACTATATCATTAATAACAGCATTTTATCTTTCTTGGATAAAAGCAAAAAAGAATGGTCTCAGGCTACGATTAGATTCAATATCCATACGTCTGTTAATCAACTTCTTTGTCCCGTTATTAGCTGGAGGAATCCTTTGTTTCTCTTTACTGCTGCAACAACATTACGGTCTCACATCTTCTATCATGTTGATATTTTATGGTATAGCTTTAATCAACGGTTCGAAATATACCTATTCAAATACCCGTTATCTGGGGTACGCAGAATTGATATTAGGGTTGATAGACAGCTTTGTCCCCGGATACGGATTGCTTTTCTGGGTTGCTGGATTCGGACTATTTCATATCATCTACGGAGTCTTCTTTTACCTGAAATATGACCGAAGAAAATAATGAAACCTAATCTCGAACATATCAATAAAGCCTTTGAAAGCAAAGTCCGATTAGGGATTATGTCGATCTTAATGGTAAATGATTCCGTTGATTTTACCACCATCAAGAATTTGCTCGATCTGACCGATGGTAATTTGGCAAGTCACTCCCGAAATTTAGAAGAACTCGGATACATAAAAAGCAATAAACAATTCATAGGGCGCAAACCCAATACCAGATTTTCCATTACTGCCGAAGGACGGGAAGCTTTCATTTCCCACATTCGGGCTTTAGAAGATTTTTTAAAAAGTCAAAACCTATAATTTTTTTATTTATAAACTTTGTAATGCAAAGTACTTTTTAATTATTAATTAAAATATTCGACTATGGAACAGACCGAATTGACTCCGATTCAGGAAGAAGTAAAAAAGAGAAACAACAAAAGCAATGCTCTGACAATCAAGATTATTCTAATCGCTTTACTAATTATCGCCTTGATCATACCGATTACGATGGTACAGAACATGATCACGGAAAGGAATAGAACGGCAAATGAAGCATCTGCAGAAGTACAGCAAAAATGGAGTAAACCTCAAAACATAACCGGCCCGATGTTAGTAATTCCTTATAAAGAATATATCGAGCAAGAAAATAAAACGAGACAAGCCGAAATACGGTATTTATATATCTTACCGGAAGAGCTGCATATTTCAGGAAATTTAGAAACAGAAGACCTGAAAAGAGGATTATACGATATTGTCGTTTATCGTTCATCTCTCAAACTTACCGGCTCATTCGATATTGCATACTTACAGCAAAAAAAGATCACCGGACAAGAATTTCTCTTAAATGAAGCAAAACTGATAGTAGGTATCTCAGATTTACGCGGCATCACTGAACAAGTAGAAGGAAAATGGAAAAACGAGACTTTGTCTTTTAATTCCGGAGTAGATAATCTTCTTATCTTTTCAGGGGTATCTTGCTCCGTATCATTATCAGATAGGGACGAAGATGTACCGTTCAATATAGATCTCCGGATAAAAGGTTCTGAATCGGTGATGTTCACCCCATTGGGAGAAACGACACTCGTCTCCCTAAAATCAAACTGCTCGACACCCAGCTTTACCGGAGCATTTCTTCCTGAGAGCAGACAAGTTTCCGAAAACGGATTTTCAGCAACTTGGAAAATCTTGAATCTGAACCGGAACTATCCGCAAGTCTTCACCGCCGAAAAATGGAATATAGACTTAAATGATTCGTCTTTCGGAGTAAATCTTCTCCTACCCGTCGATCAATACCAAAAATCAATACGTTCTATAAAATATGCATTCCTAATCATCATTCTCACTTTCGTAATCTGCTTTTTTGCAGAGGTTTTACAGAAGAAAAATATCCACCCGTTCCAGTACCTGTTAATCGGTCTGGCGTTATGCCTGTTTTATACTCTTTTAGTATCCATCTCCGAACATCTTAACTTCTCCCTTTCCTATGCAATAGCGACAATAATGACAATCGGGTTGCTCACATTCTACCTAAGCGGAATATTAAAAATCAAAAAAACAGCGATAACAATAGGAGGGATGTTACTATTATTATACATCTATATATTTATTCTCATCCAAATGGAGATCTATGCACTATTAGTCGGAAGTATAGGATTATTTATCATACTGGCGATCATCATGTATTGTTCTCTGAAAATAAACTGGAATACTCCTATAAATAAAAGATAAAATATAAAAAATACGGGTGATCATCTTTTAAATAATCACCCGTATTTTTTATATCAAACATATATCCTATTTTTTAGTAGAATGCTTCAAGACTTTAGCGTCCAGATAAAAAATTATCTCTTCCGCCATATTATTGCAGTGATCGCCTATACGTTCCATTTTCCGGATAATTCCTATCAAATGAAGACACTCATCTGCCCGGTCGGGTTTATCTTGTATATAGCGAGCGACAATATGAGTAGCCTGACGATTAATCTCATCGACCCTGTTATCCATATCGAAAATTCCTACGGCAATAGAAGAAGATTCCTCCGTAAGAGCTTCTTTTCCTTTTTCCATCATTTTCTTAATCGTATCCAGCATCTCACGCAAATTGGTTTTATCCAATAATTCCGCATCTACGCTGATTTGCGGATAATCGATAACAAATCGAGACATTCCCTCACAAAAATCAGCAATACGTTCCAGGTTAGTATTGATTTTAAGCATCGCCAATACAAATCTCAAATCTACAGCAACAGGAGTATACAAACCGATAATATCCTCACAATCACTATCTATTTTCAACTC
The DNA here is from genome assembly GCF_982245605.1 of Coprobacter fastidiosus. NCBI lineage: Bacteria > Pseudomonadati > Bacteroidota > Bacteroidia > Bacteroidales > Barnesiellaceae > Coprobacter > Coprobacter fastidiosus. The sequence goes on from NZ_CEVCIF010000024.1 coordinate 51,279, forward strand.
AAAAGCGTTCACTCTTTTTTCCCGGTAAATCACCTCTCGTGCAAGGTCTTTATCCAAAGATAGCAACGCCTCTCCTGCCCGATTCAACTGCGAATAAACCAAAGTCCACATTTCAAGGACTTCATCTTTCAAATTTTCCAGTTCTTTCTCTATATATCTCATTATTTCCGATCTTTTATCGCATTATACTAAAATAATGCAAAAGGACAAAATAGATATTACAATACAATGACAAAATCAAAAAAAATATTATCAAAAAACTTAAATGCTCTTACAATAAAACAAGAATAACCTCCTATAATCCTACCCCCCAAAAACATTATTACTCCTAATTTTCCAAAATTCGGAATAACGAATTATCATAAATTAAAGAATAACTTTTGCCGGCTTTTGTATCGAAATTCACCATAGAATCTTTATAACGAATGCTACACATTCCCCCTGATCCAGACCGAATAACAGCCTTAACAAGCTCTTCTTTTTCCCAATGAATATCAACCTCAAAATTTCCTCTTGCGCATAACCCTATGACATCCCCAGAAGCCCATTTATCCGGAAGCGCCGGCAACAAATGAATAAATCCCATGTGGCTCTGCATCAACATCTCTATTATTCCGGCAGTTCCTCCGAAATTACCATCGATCTGAAAAGGCGGATGCATATCCCACAAATTATCGGCCGTGCCGTTTTTCAAAAGATTCTGAAATAAAAGATATGCATGGTTACCGTCATGCAGACGAGCCCATTGATTTAACTTCCATCCCATACTCCAGCCGGTAGCACCGTCACCTCGTTTTTCCAATACGATTCTCGATGCCGTGGAAAGCTCCGGAGTCGTAATCGGAGAGATAGTGCGTCCCGGATGTAGTCCGAACAGGTGATTTACATGACGGTGTTTATCCTTAGGATCATCTATATCTGCAGACCACTCCATCAGTTGTCCGTAACGACCGATCTTATAAGGCATCAGTTTATTAAGAACCTCTTGCCACTCTTCTCTCTCCGAAGCATCGACATTAAGAATCTTGCTCGCCTCGATAGCATCCAAAAGAATCTCTCTCACAACAGCATGAGCAAAAGTAGCACCCTGATCGACAGGTCCATGTTCAGGAGACGTTGATGGCGCTACTGCATAACTCCCGTCAGGTTTATGCCATAAATGGTCCACTGCAAATTCTGCACTGCCTTTAATCAGCTCATACCCCGTAGTTCGCAAAAAATCCTCATCCCGAGTATAATCATAATACTCCCATACATGAGTCGCCAGCCAAGGCCCTGCTACAAAGCTGAAATTCCATGACATGTCCCGACTGCTCAATGGAGAAGTGAAGCCGAATATATTCGATGAAACAGATGTAGTCCAGCCTCGAGTGTCCGGACCATAATAAGCTTTTGCCGTACGTTCTCCCGGTTTTACCAATGTACGAATATACTCGATCAACGGAGTTTGACATTCGCTCAAATTAGCCGGACAAGCCGGCCAATAGTTCATCTGCAAATTAATATTATTGTGATAATCTACCCGCCAAGGACCTTCTACATTATTATGCCAAAGTCCTTGTAAATTTGCCGGGAGATTACCCGCACGAGAAGACGCGATAAGCAAATAACGACCGAATTGAAAATAAAGTTCTTCCAAATAATGATCCGAAATGCCATTCCGATAATTCGACAGCCGCATGTCGGTAGGAATATCGGAAACAAGTTTACTCTCATTCAAGTCTATCTTCACTCGATCAAAAAGAGCGGAGTAATCTGCCCGATGGGCATTATAAACCGCATCATACCCTTTTGCCAATGCAAAATCAAGATTATTCTGTGTCGTCATAACGGGATCGACTCCTACATAAGCTCGGTCATCGTTAAAATCCGGGTTATAATTCATTTTATAATCGGTATCTCCCGCCACATAGAATGTTACATTATCAGCCCCGATTACCTTAATCGCGCCATTTTCCACCGTCACCGTACCACTTTCCGCTACCGCTCTTGCCCGAATGACAAACTGCATACCGTTACTGTCGAGACGACCGTTATAAACAATACCGGTAGTTCCGTCTGCTTCAACCGATCCGGAAGCCTGAGGATTCGCCACATACCGGAAAGTCAGATTTTGTCGCCCCGGTCTTGTACATTCAAATCGATATATCATTATACTGTCAGGATATGAACTGAAAAACTTACGGTAAAAACAAGCCCCTCCTGCATTGAACTGTACGACTACCAAGGCTGAATCGAGAGAGAGTATCCGCCGATAATCGGATATTTCGGACTCTGCGATTCCCGTATCGATATGAAACTCACCCATAGTAGTAAAACTCCCGAAACGAAAAGACTCCTCACTATCCGGTTCATACCCGCATTTTCCATTAAAATTATTCCGGGTCAACTCCGTAGCAACGGAATTAATTCCTGAAAACTGAATAAAAGAATGCCGTATCTGATCCAAAACTTTATACCCCTCCTTATTGGCATCCCAATAATATCGTGCACCTCCCGAGACATTAGGTCCGCCTTTCCATAAAGATTTCTCATTCAATGTTATACGTTCTGTCTCAACCGATCCCAAAATATTTCCTCCGAAACTGCCATTCCCTATCGGAAAAGATCGCTGTTCCCACGCAAAATCGGGATTAGAGCCAGAGTTCCCGTTATTCACAGTCCAAATTTCTTTCCCCGAAAGATCATTCGGAGTATCGAACCAAACAGATAAACCTTTAGTATAATCGACCGTATCGCAAGCGATTGCAACAGAAGTTTGTTCTGCATAACATTCTTCGGCTTTGATATATACACACGATAACAAGAAAATGCATCCAGCTGCCACTACAACTCTTCTCATGTATAATTTAGATTTAGTTCAAAGAATAATCATCAACAATATTTAGAGCCTATCTAAATTTTCCGACAAAAAATATTATCAGGTCATTTTTGTGTTTTCTTCCGGTCTTTTCCCCCGTTTTCCCTCGTCAAATAGCTCGCTATCATCCTCGTAAAAATAGAAAAACATACACGGAAAAAATTCTCAAAACCTGACCCGAGTAAAATTTAAACAGACTCTTATTGTATAGACAATCCATAATTAGAAAAAACGACTTTTTATGAATAGTCTTCTAACATCCGAAAGCTTAACCGATCTTTTTGATTTCCGGACAAACACAAAAAAAAGCGAAAGCATGTCTTACTCGACATGCTTTCACTTTAGAAAGTGGGCGTTGACGGATTCGAACCGCCGACCCTCTGCTTGTAAGGCAGATGCT